>JADGHD010000111.1 GCA_019689615.1 Frankia sp.
GCCGACGACGAAGGCGGACGACCAGCGCCGGCGACGACGGCCGGACGAGGACGACGAGGAGCCAGCATGCCCGACGAGACGCCCACGATGACCCCCGAGGAGGCGGACTCCTACCGGGACCGCTTCCTCGCCCGCCTCGCCCAGACCGTCCCCGGCCGCAAGGAGATCGTCGTCGCCCGGGCCAGCGGCTGCACGCTGTGGACCAGCGACGGCCGGCGCTACCTGGACATGACCTCCGGCATCGGGGTCGCCAACGTCGGCCACTGCCACCCGCGGGTGGTCGCGGCGATCCAGCGCCAGGCCGAGCGCTACGCCCACGTCAACGTCTACGGCCGGTTCGCCGTCCCGGAGCAGGTCGAGCTCGTCGAACGGCTGGTCTCGGCTGCCGGGCCCGCCTTCGAGACGGCCTACCTGACGTCGTCCGGCGCCGAGTCGACCGAGTGCGCGCTCAAGCTCGCCCGCAAGTACACCGGCCGGCCGAAGTTCGTCGCGATGGCCCGGGCCTACCACGGGCGCACCCTCGGCGCGCTGTCGGTGAGCTGGCGCGACGAGTGGCGGGCGCCCTTCGCCCCGCTGCTGGAGGAGGTCGCGTTCGTCCCGTTCGACGACCTGGCGGCGGCCGCGGAGGCGATCGACGAGCGCACCGCCGCGGTCATCGTCGAGCCGATCCAGGGCGAGGGCGGCATCCGGATCCCGTCCGACGGCTACCTGCCGGGACTGCGCCGGCTGTGCGACGAGTCAGGAGCGATGCTGATCTTCGACGAGGTGCAGGGCGGGATGGGCCGGTCCGGCCGCTGGTTCGCCCACCAGCACTGGGACGTCACCCCAGACATCATCACGATGGCCAAGGCCGTCGGCGGCGGGCTTCCGCTGGGCGCGGTGCTCTCGCGCGCCGAGGTGTTCGCGACGTTCGTCGACCCGCCGCTGTCGCACCTGACCACGATGGGCGGCAACCCGGTGGCCTGCGCGGCCGGCATCGCCGCGTTCGACGTGATCGTCGAGGAGGGGCTGCTGGAGCACGCCACCGCGATGGGCGAGTACCTGCGGGCCGAGCTGGGCAAGGTCCAGGCCGACCTGCCGGGGCTGCTCGTCGACGTGCGCGGCAGGGGACTGTGGTGCGCCATCGAGCTCTCGGTCGACGCCAACCCGGTCGCCAAGCTGCTGGAGGCGCGTGGCGTCCTGGTCGGCTCGGTGCTCAACAACGCCGGCACGATCCGGGTGATGCCGCCGCTGGTCATCACCAGAGAGGAGATCGACGAGTTCGTCGCCGTCGTCCGCGCCATCCTCACCGACCTCGGATGACGGGCGGCAGCGCGGCCAACGGCGCCACCAGGACCGCCGTCGTCGTCGGCGGCGGGCACAACGGACTGGTCGCGGCGCTGCGGCTGGCCCGGGCCGGGGTCGCGGTCACCGTGGTCGAGCAGGGCGGCGAGCCGGGCGGCTGCGTCTGGACCGAGCGGCACCCGGGCGGCGTCCTCGTCGAGCGCGGCGCCTTCGAGCACGCCGGCATCCGCCCGCTGGCCGACGAGCTGGGCCTGGCGGAGTTCGGGCTGCGCTACGTCGAGCACCCGGTCATCGCCGGCTTCCTGTTCGGCGACGGCGAGCGCCGGGTCTTCCGCACCGACGCCGAGCAGACCGCCGCCGCCTTCGCCCCCGACGACCGGGCCGCCTACCTTGAGCTGGTCGAGCGTGGCCAGGCGCTGTTCGGGATGCTCGGCACGTTCGCCGAGCCGCCGACGCTGACCCGGCTGGCCGCGGTGCTGGCCCCGCTGCGCGGCGGCGACGAGCTGTTCCGCGCGCTGCTGATGCCGGCCGAGACCGTGCTCGACGCGACGCTGTCCGACCCGTACCTGCGGGCGGCGCTGGCCCTGCAGGCCTCGCACGCCCAGGTCCCGGCGTTCGCGCCGGGCTCGGGCCTGTTCGCCTACCTGCTGCCGATCTCCCACGGCAGCCCAGGCGCCCGCCCGGTCGGCGGCTCGCGGGCGCTCATCGACGCGCTGGTCGCGGCGCTGCGCGCGGCCGGCGGCTCGATCCGCCTCGGCGCCGCCGTCGCCGAGCTGCGCGGCCCCGGCGCCGCCAGCGGGCCGGCGGGGGAGCGGCCGGTGGTCAGCCTCGCCGACGGCGACACGCTGACCGCCGACGCCGTGATCTGCACGCTCGGCCTGCCGCGCACCGTGGCCCTGCTCGCCGACGAGGCGCCTGCGCTGCGGTCCGCCGCCCGCGGCCTGCACTCCGGCCACTTCAACGTCAGCGAGCTGACCGTCACCCTGGTCGCCGACCGGCCGTTCGACCTGTCGCTGCCCGACCGCGATGCCGTCTGGTACGCGCTGGGCACGCCGGACGACCCGCGCCGCGGCTTCGGCGAGATCATCGCCGGCCGGCTGCCTTCGGCGCCGTGGTCGATGGTGGCCGAGGTCGCGCAGCCGGACGGGGCCGGCGGGGCGCTGTGGCTGAGCTCGGTGGTGCCGCTGCGGCGCGCCGACGGCCGGGCGTGGACGCCCGAGCTGGAACGCGCCGCGGCCGAGCGCCTGGTCGACCACGTCGCCGCGGTGCTCGGCGCCGACCTGCGCGCCCACCTCGTCGACGTCGTCGTCTCCGGCCCGGCCACCTGGGCCAACCGGGTCGGCGGCGACGGCAACCCGAACCACCTCGACAACACCCTCGACCAGCTCTTCGGCTGGCGGCCACCCGGCCACGCCGCCGGGGCCACCGAGCTGCCCTGGCTGTTCCTGGCCGGTGCCGGCCAGCACCCCGGCGGCGGCCTGTCCGGCACCTCGGGCCTCGCCGCCGCCGACGCCGCCCTCGCCGCCATCGGCCGGGGCGGAGCCGCTGGTAGCACCCCAGGGAAGGCCCGGGGCCGCCGCCGGGGCCGGGTGGGCGCGTTCGGCGGCGGGCTCGCCGCCGAGGCGTCCGGACTGTGGCGGGGCCTGCGGGCCTACCGCTCGCTGCGTACGGGAGCGCTTCGATGAGCGTGTTCGACGTCCTCGACCTGGTGACCGGCTACCAGGGCGCCGCCGTGGTCACGGCCGCCTGCCGGCTCGGCGTCTTCGACGCCCTCGACGCGGGCCCGCTGCCCGCCCCGCAGGTCGCCGCCAGGCTGGGCACCGACCCGTCCGCGACCCGCGCGCTGCTCGACGCCCTGGCCGGGCACGGCCTGCTCGCCAGCGAGGCCGGCCCGGTGGACGCCGGCACGGGCGAGCCCGGCCCGTCGGAGCAGACCGCGTGCGCGGCCGGCGACGGCGGTGGCCGGTGGTACCGGCTGACCGACGACGGCCGGCGCCTGACCGCCGACGGGGACCTGCGGCTGGTCGCGGTCAAGGAGGCGTTCTTCGCCCGCGTCTGGCTCGGCCTGGCCGACTCGATCCGCGCGGGCCGGCCGCGGCTGGCCCCGTGGGCCGACCGGCTGGCCGGCGACCCGGAGCAGGCCAGGGCGTTCCTGCGGGCCCTCGTCGTCCTCGCCCGCGAGACCGGCCTCGACGTGGCCACGCTGCCCGGCGTCACGCCCGGCGCCCGGGTGGCCGACCTCGGCGGCGGTCTCGGCTCCTACGCGCTCCCGCTGGCCAGGGCCGGCGCCGTCGTCACCCTCGTCGACCTGCCGGATGTCATCGCGTGGGCGGACGCCGAGCTCACCGGCACCGCGCCCGAGGTCCGTGCCCGGATCACGCTCACCCCGGCCGACCTGCTGGCCCCCGACGCGGTTGCCCGGATCGGCGCCGGCCACGACCTCGTCCTGCTCAGCCACCTGCTGCACGAGTTCGCCGACGCCGACGCCGCGACGGTGCTCGGCGTCGCCCACGCCGTCACCCGCCCAGGCGGCCAGGTCGTCGTCTTCGAGCTCCCCGGCGACCCCGGCCCGCCGCCCGGCGTCTTCGGCCCGATGTTCGACCTGATGATGCGGGTCGAGACCCCCGGCAGGGCCCGCCGCCGCACCGAGCTCGTGGCCCTGCTGCGCTCGGCCGGCCTGGCCGACGTGCACGTCAGCGCGGCCCACCCGCTCCCGCACGGCGTCGTCATCGGCACCCGCCCCGACGCCGGCTAGGGCGGTGGCCCGGGCTGGCCGCCGCCCAGCAGCCGGTCGGTCGGCCAGGGGGCGGCCCGGAGGGTGGCGAGGGCCGCGCTCGCCGCGCGGGCCTGCGCGGCGGCCTGTTCGCGGGCCGGGCGGTGGCGTTCGTGCCACTCGGCGACCAGGTCGCGGAACCGGGCGGTGGCCGCGGCCAGGTCCACGGTGCTGACCTCGCGGTCCCGGTAGGCGAGGCGGCCGGCGACCATCACGTCGGTGACGTCGGCGGCCCGGGCGGCGGTGAGCAGCTGGTTCGCCAGGTCGTTGGCCGGCGTGAACGCCCGGCTGCCCAGGTCGAGGAAGGCCAGGTCGGCGGCGTGGCCGGGGGCGATCCGGCCGGTCGGCGGCTGCCCGGCGGTGTCCGACCAGCCGCAGGCGGTGGCACCGCCGGTGGTCGCGGCGTCCAGGGCCTCCTCGACGGTCAGCCAGTCGGTCGGCGGGTGGGTGCCGGTCCTGGACAGCAGCGCGGCGAGGCGGGCGGCGTCGAGCGCGTCGAGGGCGTCGGCCGAGTTCGCGCCGTCGGTGCCGATGGCGAGGCGGACGCCGGCCGCGAGCAGTGCCCGGGTGTCCGCGATCCCGGAGCCCAGGCGCAGGTTGCTGCCCGGGACGGTGACGACGACCGCGCCGGCGGCGGCCAGCAGCTCGCGGTCGGCGTCGTCGAGCCAGATGCCGTGGGCCGCGGTCAGCCGCTCGCCGAGCAGGCCGAGCCGGGCGAGCTCGCGGGTGATCGAGCGGCCGAACCGGTCGGCGCCGGCCAGCGCCTGCGGCTTGGACTCGGCCAGGTGGGTGTGCAGGCGCAGCCCGTGCTCGGCGGCGAGCGCGCCAAGGCCGCTGGCCAGCTCCGGTGTGCAGTGGGCCAGGATGGTCGGCGCCAGCGCCGGGCGGGCCAGCCGCAGCGCCGGGAACGTCGTCACGTACTCGCGGCAGCGCCGCACGATCTCGGCCCCGGCCAGGCCGGACGGCCCGGCCCCGCAGCAGGCGCCGATGGCGGGCACCGCATCGTGGACCGGCCGGTCGGCGACCATCGGCGCGACGAGGGCGCGCACCCCGACCCGCTCGTACCCGCGGGCCACCGCGTGCAGGCCGGCGACGTCCGGCCCACCGGTCTGGGACACCAGGTCGAACACCCCGGTGCAGCCCGACGCCAGCGACTCGGCTCCGGCGAGGACCGCGCACAGCTCGGCCAGCTCCGCCGGGCGCGCCGCCCCCATCCAGGCCCCGTGCAGCAGCGAGACCTCCAGCGTCCAGTCCCGGGCGACGCCGCGGACCGGCAGCGTGTGCGCGTGGGTGTGCGCGTTGACCAGGCCGGGGATGACGAGCCGCCCGCTGGCGACGTGCCGGGCCGCGTCGGCGCCGTCGAACGCCCCGGGCGCGCCGACCGCCGCGATCACGCCGTCCTCGACGAGCAGGTCACGTGGCCCTGGCCGCCAGTCGGGCCCGGTCAGCACCGTCCCGCCGACGACCACCAGCCGCTCGCTCACCGCGGCCCGCCCAGGGCCGGCGGGTGGGTCGCCAGCCAGTGGTCGGCGATCGCGGCCCGGGTGGTCACCCAGACCGCCTCGTGGGCCAGCACGTGGTCGAGGAAGCGGGCGAAGCCGGCGGCCCTGGCCGGGTGGCCGGTCAGGCGGGCGTGCACGGAGACGACCATCATCCCC
The DNA here is from genome assembly GCA_019689615.1 of Frankia sp. Taxonomy (GTDB): domain Bacteria; phylum Actinomycetota; class Actinomycetes; order Frankiales; family Frankiaceae; genus Pseudofrankia. Next base: position 5,716 of record JADGHD010000111.1, read on the forward strand.
CCGCCCTCGGCGTAGAGGACGTCGAACGCGTCGCGCAGGTAGACGAACGCGTCCTCGCTCGTCGACCACCAGCCCCTGGCGTACTTGTTGTCGTTGTTCGAGAACGTGTGCGGGATGACGAGGTGGGGGCGCGGCGGCTCGCCGGCCGGGCCGGGGACCGTCGTCCAGTAGGGCAGCTCGTCGTCGTAGGCGTTGGAGTCGTAGGCGAAGCCGCCGTGCTCCACCAGTAGCTGCCTGGTCCGCGGGGACGGGCCGTAGCGGCAGTACCAGCCGGGCGGGGGCTCGCCCCAGGTCGCGGTGAACGAGCGGACGGCGCGGGCGATCTCCGCGCGCTCGGCGTCGGCGTCCAGCAGGTAGTGCTTGGTGAAGCGGTAGCCGTGGCCGAGCAGGTCCCAGCCGGCGTCGCGGGCGGCGTCGGCGATCAGCGGGTTGCGCTCCAGGGCGAGCGCGCACGCCGACGCCGTCGCCGGCAGGCCGCGCTCGGTGAGCATCCGGTGGATCCGCCAGAAGCCGACCCGGCTGCCGTAGGCCATCATCGACTCGGCGGCGAGGTCGCGGCCGGGCACGTCCGCCCCGGCGTCGCCGGCGTCGGTCAGCGGCGACTCGCTGCGCGGGTCACCGTCTGGGACGGCGTACTCGGCGCCCTCCTCGATGTTGACCGCGATGTTGAGCGCGAGCCGCGCCTCGCCCGGCCAGCGCGGGCCGGGGCGGCGCCGGCCGTAGCCGATGAGGTCACGCCCGCTCATCCGGCCATCCCGGTGCCGGCTCGGCCGGCGGCCGGCCCAGGTCGACCAGCTCCGGCTCGTCGTAGGACAGGTACGAGTCGAAGATCGCCTCGCGGTCCTCCAGGAACAGCGAACGGGTGACCGCGTCGGCCAGCCGGCGCCCGCCGGTGCCCAGGCCGGAGTTCATGTTGCCGGTGAGTCCCATCGACAGCCGGGCGCCGTAGGTGAAGTTGTGCACCCGCCCGACCCAGGGCGCGCTGCCCGGCTCGCGCTCGGTGAACTCGAAGCCCGGGCCGAGGTAGGGGTAGCCGAGCAGGCCATCGTCCTCCCAGCCGGCCGGCGGCTTGTACCGGTCGGCCCAGGTGGCGACGACGGCGGCCAGGTCGGCCAGCTCGGGGCGGGCGGCCAGGTCCACCGTCGGGCCGGTGGCCCCGATGACCACGTCGAACCGGAACTCGCCGGCGGCGCCCGCCCGGACCACGATCTCGTCGCCGTCCATCCGCACGCTGTCCCACTGCGCCGAGGTGTGCCAGGCGAACGTGTCCCAGCGGGTGCACCGGTACCAGCTCGCCTGCGGCGGCGGCTGGTTGGTGCGCTGGAACCAGGCGGTGAACCGCCACTTGTCGTCGTCGGGCAGCTCCGGGTAGTGCGCGCCGTAGGCGTAGAACTCCATCCAGCGGAACGGGTTGACCCGCGGCACCCGCGCCCGCCGGTAGAACAGGTCGACGCTGGCGGCCCCGGCCTCGAGCGCCGAGGCGGCGTAGTCGAACGCTGATGCCCCGCCGCCGAGCACGCCGACGCGCCTGCCGGCCAGCCCGGTCAGGTCGGCGTGCGGGTCGCCGGTGTGCAGGTAGCGGCCGGCCGGCAGGTTGTCGCGGATGATCGCCGGTACCGTCCACTGGCCGTTGCCGGCCAGGCCCATCGCGAGCACGACCCGGCGGGCGTAGTACGTCTGGCCGCCGGCGGTGGCGACCTCCAGCAGCGGGCCGGGGGAGCCGGGCGCCGGGCGGATCGCGGCGACCTTGGTGTCGTTGCGGACGTCAGCCCCGGTGACCCGGCGGTACCAGCGCAGGTAGGCCTGCCAGTGCTCGCGCGGGATCCGGTCGAGCGTCTCCCATGCCTCGTCGCCGAACGCGGCCCGGTACCAGGCCTGCGGGGTCAGCGACGGCAGCCCCTGGTCGGGGCCGAGCACCCCCTTGGGGGTGCGCAGCGTGATCATCTTCGCGTAGGTCGTCCACGGGCCCTCGCTGCCCGCCGGCATCTCGTCCAGCAGCACCGTGTTCGTCACGGCCCGGCGGCGCAGCGCGAACGCGGCGGTCAGGCCCGCCTGGCCGCCGCCGACGATGACGACGTCGTGGACGTGCTGGCCGCCGTGGCTGCGCTGGGTCAGCCACGGCCGGTCCGGGAACGCGGTGAGCTCCAGCTCGCGGCGGACCCGGGCCTCCAGCGCGGCCAGTGCCTCGTGATCGAGGGCTGGCTCGTGATCGACCGCGGGCGGGGCGGGGCGCGTGTCGGCGCCTGGCGTCTGGCCGGCCTCGGGCAGCGGGCTCGCGGTCATCGCAGCTCCTTAGCGATCGGGTCGAGCAACGTGGCGGCGGCCAGCAGGGCCTCGTCGCCACCGGCGAAGCCGATGAGCTGGACGCCGAGCGGCAGGCCGTCGACGGTCAGCCACGGCGCGCTGAGCGCGGGCACGCCGAGCAGGCTCGCGGTCGCCGGCATCCGCCGGCAGCCGGTGCTGGCGTGCCCGTCGGGCGCCGGGTTGGTGGTGGCCAGCGTCAGCAGCACGTCGACGTCGGCGGCGAGCGCGGCGTGCGCGGCGCGCAGCTGGCGGCGGCTGGCGTGTGCCGCGGCGAGGCCGGCGTCGCCGGTCCGCGCGGCGTGATCGACCATCTCGGCCAGCCGCGCATCCGGCTCGCCGGCGGCGAGGTAGCCCGCCAGCAGGGCCGCGGACTCCCCGGCGAAGATGTCGAAGCACGTCTGCCCGGACCCGGCGACCGCGGCGTCGAACGCGGCGACGGCCGGCGGCCGGCGAAGCTCCACCCGCTCGTCCCGGCCGAGCAGCTCGGTCAGCGCGTCGAGCGCGGCCAGCGTCTCGGGGCGGGGCAGGCCGCCGTCGTCGAGGCGCACCCGGGCGACCCGCAGCGGCCGGTCCGCCGGCGGCGGGGGAGCCGGGGGCGCGGCGGCGTCGTCGAGCAGCACCGCGAGAGCCGCCCTCAGGTCGGCCAGCGACGCGGCGATCAGACCGAGGTCGTCGAGGGTGTCGGAGAGCAGGTGCATGCCGGCGCGCGGCAGCCGGCCGTGCGTCGGCTTGAAGCCCCACGCGCCGCAGTACGACGCCGGGCGCAGCGTGGACGCCTGGCTCTGGCTGGCCAGCGCCAGCGGGACGACGCCGGCGCCGACCGCCGCGCCCGAGCCGGCCGAGCTGCCGCCGGGGGTGGCGGCCGGGCGGTGCGGGTTGCTGGTGACGGTCGTCGTGCCGCAGGCGAACGGCGTCGACGTGGTCAGGCCGATCACTTCGGCGCCGGCGGCGCGCAGCCGGCGGACCGCCTCGGCGTCGGCCTCGGCCACCCGGTGGGCGAAGACCCGGGAGCCGAACCCGACCGGTGCCCCGGCCACGTCGATGATCTCCTTGACCGCGAACGGCATCCCGGCGAGCGGCCCGCCGGCGCCATCCCCGGCGGCGGCGCGGGCGGCGGCGGCGCGGGCCGCCGCGAGGTCGACGTGGGTGAACGCGCGCAGCGTCGGCTCGGCCCCGGCGAGCAGCCGCGCCGTCTCGCCCAGGTAGGCGGCGGCGTCGCCGGGCGTCCACGGCCGGGGCGCCACCGTCATGGCGCGGGCACCTGGGCCACGTACCAGTCGTGGATCCGCGACGAGGTGACCGCGGCGACGCCCGGGGTGTCGACGACGGCGGCGACGATCCGCTCGATCTCGCCGACCCGGTGGGCCACGCCCATGATGTGCGGGTGCAGGCCGACCGGCATGACCAGCGGGTTGCGCTCGGCCTCCCGGCGGTGGCGGGCCAGGCTGCGCAGCGCCCGGTCGGCCAGGGCGCCGTCGGGCTGGCCGGCGACCTGGTAGGTGGTGACGTCGTTGAGCGCGAGCGTGTAGGGCAGGCCGAGGATCGGGCCGGCCGCGGTGGTCAGCCACACCGGCCGGTCGTCGATCATCCAGTCGTGGTTGAACTCCAGGCCGGCGCGGCGCATCAGGGCCAGTGAGTCGTCGGTCTGGTTCATCCCCGGGGACAGCCAGCCGCGCGGGGCGGTGCCGAACCGGGCGGTGATCCTGGCCAGCGCCTCGGCGATCACCGGCTCCTCGGCGTCGTACGACTGGATGCTCTGCTGGCGGACGCCGTGCGCGACCACCTCCCAGCCGCGCTCCGCGATCAGGTCCGCGACCTGCGGGTAGTGGTCGATGACGGCGGCGTTGAGCGCGACGGTGACCGCGGGGCCGAGCGGGGCGAGCGCGTCGGCGAGCCGGGGGAGCCCGGCGCGCAGCCCGTAGAGCACCCACGAGTGGTTGGCGACGTCGGGGACGACGGTCAGGCCACCGGGCGCGGGCAGCGCGGCTCGCGGCATCGGCCGGTCCAGCGTCCAGTGCTCCAGGTTGACGACGATGTTGACCAGCACCGACGCGCCGTCGAGCGGCCGCAGGCGCACGGCGTCGGTGCTGAACGCGAACGGCGCCGGGGCCACCCGCTCCCGCGCCGCCGCCGTGGCGCCACCCGCCGGCGCGCCGGTCATGCCAGGCGCTCCGCGAGGGCCAGCAGGACCTCGTCGTCGCCGGGCAGGCCGAGCAGGGAGACGCCGGCCGGCGCCCCGGCGGTCCGCCCGGCGGGCAGCGTGAGCTGGGGAGCGCCGGCCAGCGACGCCGGGACGACGAGCGGCAGGCAGCGGTCGCGCCAGGCCAACAGCTCGGCGTGGGTCGACGTGCGCGGCGGAGCGACGTCGATCGTCGTCGGCAGCACAGCCACCGCGTCCGCCGGCGCGCCGAGCAGCTCGGCCAGCCGGGCGCGCAGCGCGTCGCGCGCCGCCGAGGCCGCGGCGACCTCCGCGTCGCCGACCTCGCGGGCCGCCCGGATCCTGCCCTCGATGCCCTCGCCGAGCACCGGGCGGGCGGCTTCGACCCAGGCGCCGTTGGACTGCCAGACCTCGCGGCTCATCAACGGCCAGAAGACGGGGGCGAGGCTGGCCGGCAGCGGGCTCCCGTCGGGGACCAGCGGTTCAGCGACGAGCTCAAGCCCCAGGCTGTCCGCCCAGCTCGCGGCGCTGCGGCGGGCGAGCGCGGCGAGCTCGTCGGTCGCGCGGGCGAGCAGGTCGGTGAGCAGGACCAGCCGGCGCACCGGCCGTGGCGGGGCCGCGGCCGGGCCGGCCGGCGCGAGCACCGCGAACGCGGCGGCGACCAGCCGGGGTGAGGCCGCCAGCAGGCCGACGGTGTCGAAGCCGGGGGCCATCGGCCGCACGCCGGTGGTGTCGATCCGGCCGTGGGTCGGCCGTAGGCCTGTCTCTTTTACACTTCT
>JADGHD010000112.1 GCA_019689615.1 Frankia sp.
AACACTGCATTTCGTCGGCAGGGTCATTTGTGTATAAGACACAGGGGCAGGACGGCGGGCGGGACGGGAGGAACGCGGTGGCGATCGGGAACGGGCAGCGGCGCGGGCGGGACGCCTCGCTCGCCGAGCTGGTCGCGGCGGCGACCCGGGATGTGCAGTTGCTCGTGCGCCAGGAGATCGAGCTCGCCAAGTCCGAGGTGACCCGGCAGCTGGCGGCGGCGGCGATCGGCATCGGGCTGCTGGGCGTCGCTGGCGGACTCATGGTCGGCGTGCTGATCGCGGGCACGATCTTCCTCGGAGAGCTGGTCACCTGGGCCGGGCTGGAGCGCTTCCTGGCCTACCTCGTGACCGCCGGCGGGCTGGGGCTGCTCGCCGGGCTGTGCGCGCTGGTCGGCCTGCGCCGGCTGCGCGGACTGCGGCCGCCACGGCGGGCGATCGCCTCGGTGCGCGAGGACCTGGCCCTGCTGCGCCGCCCGGGCGCGGCGACGTCCACCGCCGCCGGCGCCGCCGGTCGCGTACCGGCCGCGGGCACGCCTGCCACCGCGACCGCGGTGGCCACGCCCGCCCCCAGCGGGGCCACGCCCGCGCCGACGACCCAGCGCACCCCGAACGCCCTGCCCGAGCCAGGCCCCCAGCGGGCGGCACCCCCGGCGCCCGCGCTCGTCGAGCCGTAGCCGTAGCCGTAGCCACCGAACCCGGGCGGGCGTGATCGTCGCTCGTCGCCCGGCGCTCCCGCGAACGCAGCGCCGGGCCGGGGACGTCGCCGCGCCGTCGGGCCGCGTCAGCCGGACGGGGCGCCGAGCCAGTCCAGCAGCAGCTCGGTGACCTCGTCGGGGCGCTCCTCCGGCAGGAAGTGGCCGGCGCCGGGGAGCAGCCGCCACACGTACGGGCCGCTGACATGGCGGCTGGAGCCCTGGGCCGTCTCCGGCAGCAGGAACGGGTCCGCCCCGCCGTGCAGGTGCAGCACCGGGCAGGTCGCCGAGCGCCGCAGCACCTGGGCGAACCGGGCGCCGTCCGGGCGGAACAGCGACCGGAACACCCACCGGTGGTACTCCAGCGAGCTGTGGGCGACGCCGGGGATGCGCATCGCCGACCGGTAACGGCGCTCCTCCTCGTCGCTGGGGAAGCCGGGGCCGCCCCAGCCGTGCAGGTACTCCGCGACCCGCGCGGCGCCCTGGGCCACCAGCGCCCGCTCCGGCAGCCAGGGCAGCTGGAAGCTGAACAGATGGGCGCTGGCCAGCCCCTGCCCGCGCGGGTCGACCGCGATCTGGTGGCGGACCCGGAGCGGGTGCGGCATCCCCAGGACCGCGAGCTGGCGCACCTGCCGGGGCCACAGCGCGGCGGCGGTCCAGCCGGCCAGCCCGCCCCAGTCCTGGCCGACCAGCACGGCGTCGCGTTCGCCGAGCGCGCGGATCAGCCCGGCGACGTCGTCGGCCAGCGTGAACGCGTCATAGCCCCGGGGTGGCTTGTCGCTGGCGCCGTAGCCGCGCAGGTCCGGGGCCACGACCCGATAGCCGGCGGAGGCGATTCCCACCAACTGGTGCCGCCAGGCCCACCAGAACTGCGGAAAACCGTGCAGCAGTAGCACGAGCGGCCCTTGACCGAGCTCTGCGACGTGCAGGCGGGTCCCGTTCGCGAAGACGTCCCTGTGCCGCCACGGCCCGTCGATCAGGACGCTGGCGGGCTCGGGCGCGACGTCGTCCATCGCCAGCCAGGATCGCAGACGGGCGGGGCGGCTGGCTTGGCCGGTCGCACAACCGACCCGCCAGTGGCGCAGGCGCCGGGCCCGGTGGCCGCGCGGCCGGCGGCGTCAGCGGCAGCTCTGGGTGCTGACCTCGTCGACCGCGTGCTCGCCCGCCTGCGCCGGGACGCTGACCTCGTCGGCTGTGAGCACGTAGCCGGTCTCCGGGTCGTCGGTGGCGGCCGCGAAGATCACGCCGAAGACGGTGCCGTCCGCGGAGAGCAGCGGGCCGCCGGAGTTGCCCGGCCGGACGATGCCGCGGACCGCGAAGATGTCCCGCACCACGCTGCCCTGGGAGTAGATGTCCGGCGCGCGGGCGTCCTGGCGGTTGCGGATCCTGGCCGGTTCGGTGTGGTACGGCCCGTCCTCCGGATAGCCGGCGATCACGGCGCTGTCGGCGGCCTGGCCGTCCGGGTCGTTCTGGAACTGCAGCGGCGGCCGGTTGAGGTCCGGCACGTACAGGACGGCGATGTCGCGGTCCGGGTCGAAGACCACGACCCGCGCGGGCAGCCGCCGGTCGCCCAGGTCGATCTCCGGGGCCGACACCCCGGCGACGACGTGGGCGTTGGTCATGACCCGCTGCGGGGCGTAGACGAACCCGGTCCCCTCGACCTGGCGGGAGCACGACGGCGCCACCCCGCGCACCTTCAGGATGCTCACCGCGGCCGCACTGACTCCCGGCGTCGTCGCCACCGCCGGGTCCGGCGGGTCGACCGCCACGATCGCCTCTCGCCGCAGGCCGGCGAACACCTCGGGGAACCCGTTCTCGTCGGCGACCCGGCGCAGGTCGGCGAACGCCTGGCGCACCTGGTCGGGCATTCCGGCGTCGACGGTGGTCAGCACAGCCGAGCCGCGGACCTCGCGGGCCAGCGTGACGAACGGGGAGCGCTCGACCGCGCTGGCCAGCAGCCAGGCCACGAGCAGCACGGACAGCCCGGACAGCAGGGCGCCGGCGAACGAGTCGACCGTCTCGCCCGGCCGCCAGGTCAGCCGGCGGCGCAACGCCACGCCCAGGGCGGAGCCCGCGATCTGCCCGAGGCAGGCCAGCAGGATGACGGTGATGATGGCGATCACCGCGCCGTTGTGCTGCTGGCCGATCAGCCTGCTGATCGGCAGGGCGAGCTGACCGCCGATCATCCCGCCGCCGAGGAAGCCGACGAACGACAGCGCGCCGACCACGAAGCCCTGCCGGTACCCGGACACGGCGAACACGCCGACGGCGAGCAGGAGAAGGATGTCCAGCAGGTTCGGCATGGGCGTGGCTGCGCTCGTCCGGCCGTCGGCTCAGCTGACTCGCAGGACGGCGGTCATGTTCGGGTGCAGCGTGCAGAGGATCGAGTAGTCACCCGGCTGGGTCACGGTGAACGTGATCGTCTGCGACTCGCCGGAACCAAGGATGTCGGTGCGCGCGTCCGCGATCTCCGGGATCACGAAGTTGTGCGACGCCGACCCCTCCTCGACCGAGAACTCCACCCGGATCGTGCCCGGCCGGGCGGCCAGCGTGGACGCCGAGTAGGTCAGGTTCCGCAGCCCGACGACCTTGAACACCTGGACGTCGCCGTCCATCGACGGCGTCGCGGTCGCGACCACGGCGGTCGACGTGTCGTCGTTGGACGCGCCGCAGCCGACCGCGCCGACGAGCAGCGCGAGCCCCGCCAGCACGGCGGCGCCGGCCCGGGCGACCGCGGTGGTGATGCTGGTCAACCCACCGACCCCTTCGTCGGGCCGGCACCGGTGTCGGTGCCGGCGATGATCTGCTTCCCGTTCGGGCCGGCGCCCGCCTCGGCGTCGACGCCGTCTGCCGGCGGCTCGTGGGGGTCGATCTCATCACCCACGTCGTCGCCGCCCTCACCGGCCATCGCCGCTGCCGCCAGCGCGATCGACGCGTTCACGGCCGGGTCCTCGACCGGTGGGCCGAACGCCCACGGCCGCTCCAGGCCGGCGAAACGCAGCAGCGCGTCGAGGATCCCGGCGGTGAAGCCCCAGACCGTCATGCCGGCGACCTTGAACGCCGGGCTGGCCTGCCCGGTGCGCGGATGGCGCAGGGACAGCCGGTTGGCCGGGTCGACCAGGTCGGCGACCGGGACCCGGGCGACGGCGGACGTCTCGCCCGGATCCACCGGATAGACCGGGCAGGGACGGCGCCACCAGGCGAGCACCGGCGTCACCAGGTAGTTGCTGTGCGGCAGGTACAGCGGCGGCGAGGTGCCGAGGACCTCGACGCCGGCCGGGTCGAGGCCGACCTCCTCCCGCGCCTCGCGCAGCGCGGTGTGCTCCATCGAGGTGTCCGCCGGCTCGGCGCCGCCCCCGGGGAAGGCCGGCTGCCCGGCGTGCCGGCGCAGGTGCGAGGCCCGTTCCAGCAGCAGCACGTCCGGGCCGCGCTCGCCATGGCCGAACAGGATCAGCACGGCGGCCCTGCGGGCGGTGGGCGGCGGGTCCGGCCAGTCCGGCGGGCGCATCGGCAGCGCCTCGTCCGCGATCGCGGCGGCCAGCGAGGTCAGCCACTCCGGGGGGTCACCGGCCGGCGCGGTGGCGGCGGCACCGACGCCCCCAGCCTCGCCGCCGGCAGTGCCGGTGCCGGGGCTGGTGCCGGTGCTGGTGGGCGCGGCAGTGCCGCCGGCGTGGCCGGGAACTGTCCCCGCCCGTGGGGCGCTGGCCGGGAAGGTGGGCCGCGGCGCCCGGCCCAGTCCTGGCAGCTGCGCGGGCGCGGCCTCGGCCAGGCCGGCGTCGTCGGTCTCGTCGGCGTCTCTCATGTGATCATCGGGCCGCTTCGGCGTCCCCGCGCACCAGTCGCGCCGCCGCGACCGGGTCGGTCGGGCCCTCGCCATAGGAGGGGCAGAGCTTCGCGACGCCGCAGGCGCCGCAGGCGGGCCGGCGGGCGTGGCAGATCCGGCGGCCGTGGAAGATCATTCGGTCGGACGCCACCGTCCAGTCCCGGCGCGGGAGCAGGGCGGCGAGGTCGGCCTCGATCTTGATGGGGTCCGTGTTGGTCGTCAGCCCGAACCGGCGGGACAGCCGGGCGACGTGGGTGTCGACGGTGATCCCGGGGGTGTTGAAGGCGTGCCCGAGCACGACGTTCGCCGTCTTGCGGCCAACTCCGGGCAGTGTGACCAGCTCTTCGAGCGTATGCGGCACCTCGCCGTCAAACCGCTCGACCAATGCGGCGCCGAGGCCGATCAGCGAGTTCGCCTTGGCGCGGAAGAAGCCGGTCGGTCGCAGCAGCCCCTCAAGCTCGGCCCGGTCGGCGGACGCGTAGGCCTCGGCGTTCGGGTAGCGGGCGAAAACGGTGGGAGTGACCTCATTGACCTTCTTGTCGGTGCACTGCGCCGACAGGATCGTCGCGACCAGCAGCTCCAGCGGGTTGCTGAAGTGCAGCGCGATCCAGGCGTCCGGGTGTAGCTCGCCGAGGGTCCGCACGATCCGCCGCGCCCGCCTGGTCCTCCCCAGCGGGGTTTCGGCTGTTGCGTCGACGATGACCGGCATGGGGCGAGCCTAGCTCTCCGAAGGGACCACGATTTGGCAAGGGCGTGCCCGCGCGGGCCATCCGCGCCGTCGCGGCAGTGTCACCGCGAGCCGGCAGCCTCAACGGTCGGTGAAGTAGGCCACCCCACTTTCCGGGGCGCTGGAGACGTCGGCGACCATGGGTGCCGTCATGTTTGCCGTAGCCGCGATCTTCTTTCCGCTGCTGCTCCTCGGGCTCCTGCTGGCGATGGAGCGGGTGGAGCGGCCGCTCAACGCTGCCGATCCCGGAAAGGGCATCGAGGGCTTCCTGGACAACGCCCGCCCCGACGAGGTGAACACGTTCGTGAACCAGGGGCTGGCCGCCGCGCTGGAGCGCTACCGCAAGCGGCTGCGCCGCCCGCCGCCGGGCCGGCACCGCGCCGCGTAGCCGTCGCTGTCGGTGCGTGGCCGCTGGCGGTGGTGCCCGTCAGCGGTTACGCACCGTGGCGGTTTGTCTCGCTCTGGTGAGATGTGGGCAGGGACGCGTCGGCTCGGGGTGCCCTGGAGGTGCCCTGCACGCGCTGTCCTGGCATGCTCAGGCCGTGGACGATCTGCTTGCCCGCGTTCCGCTGTTCGTCGGGTTGTCCGACCAGGACCGCCAGGCGCTCTCCAGCCACCTCGAGCGGAGGGACGTCAGCCGTGGCGACGTGCTCTTCCGTGAGGGTGAGGTCGGGGACCGCGTCTTCGTGGTCCTGTCGGGCAAGATCAAGATTGGACGTCAGTCCGCCGACGGGCGCGAGAACCTGCTATATGTCATGGGTCCCGGGGACCTGTTTGGAGAATTGTCGCTGTTCGACCCTGGGCCGCGGACGGCGACCGCGACGGCTGTGACCGACGCCTCACTGGTCTCGCTGGAGCACTCGGCGCTGCGCCCCTGGCTGCGGGCCCGGCCGGACGCCGCGACGATGCTGCTGCGGGTGCTGGCCGACCGGTTGCGCCGCACCAACGACGCCATGGCCGACATGGTTTTCACGGATGTGCCCGGCCGGGTGGCCAAGGCGCTGCTGGACCTCGCCGTGCGGTTCGGCGAGCCGGCGCAGCCGGGCAACGAGGCCGCCGGCGTGCGGGTCGAGCACGGGCTCACCCAGGAGGAGCTGGCCCAGCTGGTCGGGGCGTCGCGGGAGACGGTGAACAAGGCGCTGGCCGACTTCGCGACCCGGGGCTGGCTGCGGCTCGACTCCCGGGCCGTCGTGCTGCTCGATCGGGACCGGCTGGCGCGCCGGGCGCGCTGACTCCAGCCCGTCGCGGCCGACACCCGACCGGCGCAGGCCGGCCGGGGCGTAGCCATACCCGCGCCCCAGCACCGGCCGATGGGTAGCCAGCCAGTGGCCGCCCGGCACAGCCGGCCACGGACGGACGGCCGACCGCCGGGCCGGCCGGCCGGCATGGCTCGATCAGGCGGCCTCGATCAGGCGGCCAGGTCCGACACAGCGGCCAGCTCGCCGGCACGGCGAGGCTGCTGCCGGGCGCGGACCGGCCATCCGGCCGTCCCGCCCAGCTCCATCGACGCGGTGCCGGGCCGGGCGGGAGACCCGCCGGCGGAGGGCGTCAGTCGCCCGCGGCGACGCCGGTGGCGGCGGTCGGCCTGTCGACCGAGGCCGGGCCGGTCGGCGGCGAACCGGCGGCGGCGCGGTCGCCCTTGCCGCCGTCACCGTTCGCGCGGCCGGTGTCCGCGTTGGCGGAAACCGCGTTCCCGTGGCCGTTGGCGCTCACGTCGACGCCAACGCCCGCATCCGCGGCCTGGCCGGCCTCCGGCGGCGGGGCCGCCGCCGCGGCCGGGTCCGCTGCCCACGGTGCCGTCGCGGGGGGTGGCCATGGCGTGCCTGGGGGCATCGGCGTGTCGTCGGGCGGGAGCGCGGCCAGCAGCCGGCGGGTCTGCGGCGCCTCGCTGACCGCCTCGGTCGCCGTGGCCGCCCGAAGCGCCCGCTGGTAGGCCTCGCGGCCGCCAGCGATGTCGCCGTTGGCGACCAGCGCGGTGCCCAGCGCCCGCCAGGCCAGCACCTGGGCGCGCACGTCCTCGGCGTCCACCGCGACCGCCCGCCGGGCCACCTCCAGCGCCTGGGCCGGCTGGCCGGCGTCCAGCAGCGTGCCGGCCAGGTGGGCGTAGGCCTGCCGGCGCGGGAAGAGCAGCGTGGCAGGCTCGCTCGCGGCCAGCGCCTCCCGCAGCATCGTGATCGCCTCCTCCGGGCGCCCACGCGCCCGGGCGATCTGCGCTGCCAGCACCTTCGCGCCCAGCTGGGCGTGCGGGCGCAGGTCCAGGTCGCGCAGCGCGGTCACGGCCTGCGCGGCGGCCTGCTCGGCCTCGTCGACCTGGCCGGCGTCCAGCCTGGTCAGCCCCAGCATGATCGACGCCAGGGCGCCGACCAGCACCTGTCCGGCCTCGGCCGCGTCGGCGCAGGCCGCCGCGAGGAACTCGGCGCCGACCTCGGGCTCGCCGGCGCCGCGGGCCGCGAGCCCTCGGGCGACCTTCGTCAGGATCCGGCCCCAGCCGTCCCCGGCGCCCTCGAACAGCTGCGCCGCCCGGATCGCGTCCGCGTTGGCCGCGCTGATGTCGCCCAGCTCGGCGGCGGCGATCGCGCCGATCGTCAGGCACACCGCCATCCCCCAGCGCTCGCCCATCGACTCGGCCGAGTCGACCAGCCCGCGGGCCAGCGCCCTGGCCCGGGTCAGCTGCCCGGACAGCAGCAGGACCAGCGCCTCGGTGCCGCTGCACCAGCCGATCCCGCCGGCGTCCTCGAGCCGCTCGAAGACCTCGGTCGCCTGCCGCAGGAACCGCTCGGCCTGCGGGTAGTCACCCCGGGTTGTGGCGCTCCAGGCGAGGTGCTGCAGCGCCCAGCCGACGCCGCGCGGGTCGTCGACCTTGCGGGCCAGATCCAGCGCCTCCCGGTAGTGGCGTTCGGCCTCGCGGATGCGCGCCGCCCCGTACTCCAGCGTGCCCAGCCTGCGCAGCGCCGCGGCCGCCGCCCGGTCGTCCCCGGCGGCACGCGCGCCGTCCAGCGCGGTGTGCAGCGAGCGCGCGGCCTCCTCGGCCCGGCCCTGCTTCTGCCGCAGCTCGCCCAGGACGGCGTAGGCCGCCGCCCGCCGGCCCGGCGCGGGCACCCGCAGCGCCGGGCGAAGCGTGCGTTCCGCCTCGTCCAGGCGGCGCAGTGAGACCAGCGCCTCGGCGTGCAGCACCCGGGCGATGTTCTCGTCGTCGGCGTCGATCACGCCGCGGCCCAGCCGGCGCGCGTCGGCCAGCTGGTCGGCTGCGGTGCGGTGGTCGTCGCGCGCCAGTGCCGCCCTGGCCAGCCGCAGCAGCGCGCGGAAGCCCGGCTCGCGGGCCGACCAGGCCGGGTCGGACGGGGACAGCCCCATCGAGCTCGCCAGGTCGAACGCGCGCAGCGCGTGGGTGGCGACGAAGTTCGACACCTCCCGCGACGAGCCGGTCATCGCGGTCACGCCCCAGCGGGCCGCGGTCGCGTGCCGGCGGGCGCGCTCCACCTTGGGCAGCCCGGCGTAGGCGACGTCGCGGGCCATCGGGTGGACGAACCGCCACAACTGCTCGCCGGCCCGCGGCGGGCGGACGAGCTGCCGCTCGGTGAGCGTCTCCAGCGCCGCGTTCACCTCTGCCGCCGGCCGCTCCTCGACCCATGGCAGCGCCGCGGCCGGGAACCGGCTGCCGAGCACGGCGGCCGCCCGCAGGACCGCCTTCGCGGTCGGGTCCAGGTCGTCGATCCGGGCGGCCAGCACCGACTGCACACCGGCGGGCAGCGCTGTCTCCGACAGCGGGCCCTCCAGCACCCAGCGCGGCCCCTCCGGGTCGTCCGGGCCGTTGGCCGGCAACCGGTGCAGCTGGTCGCGGTCGATCAGCAGGTTGAGCAGCTCGGCCAGGAACATCGGGTTGCCGTGCACCCGGCTGAGCAGCGCCGCCTTGGTCTGCGGGCTGAGCGCCTCGCCGCCGAGGAAGTCGGCCAGCAGCTGGGTGGCCGCCTCCTCGGGCAACGGCCCGAGCGCCATCCGCCGCGCGCCGGGCAGGTCGGTCAGCCGCGGGCTCTCCCGGTCGAGCAGGATCAGCATGATCGGCCCGGTGACCGCGCCGGCCAGCCGGCGCAGCGCGCCCGTCAGCTGGCTCGTCGCCCACTCCAGGTCGTCGATGACGACGAGCACTGGCGCCTCGTTCGTCAGCGCGGACAGCAGCAGCGCGACGGCGTCGACGGTGGCCTCGAGCGCGCGCTGGCGACTGGACTCGCCGCCGCGGCTGTCCCGGCCGGCGGGGTCGCCCGGGGGCGCCTCCGACGCGGAGGAGCTGCGCCGGTCGATGGGGACGCCGAGCAGGTTGAGCAGCCGGTCCACGATCCCGGCCGGCAGGTGCGTGCTGGTGGCGCCGGGGTAGCACAGCCGGGCGACGGTGCGCCGCACCCGGTCGGCCACCCGGTCGAGGCTGTCGCCGTCGACGACCCCGCAGGCGCCGCGGATCACGTCGACCAGCGGGGCGAGGCTGCGCCCGTCGCCGTGCCGGACGGTGCGGCCCCAGAGCACCCTGGCCGCGCGGGCGGTGCTGTCGTCGCCGGTCACGGCGCCGCCATCGCCGGCCGCGGCCGGCGATGGCGGCGCGTTGGCTGCCGGGACGGCGGTGGCCGCGGAGGTGGCGCCGGCATTGGTGGCGCTGGCCTCGCTGGAGACCCGGTTGGCGAGCTCGCCGGCGATCCGGGTCTTGCCGATGCCGGCCTCGCCGGTCACGACGGCGATCGTCGGGCGGCCGGTCCGGACGGTCCCGCGGAACCAGTTCTCGAGCGTCCGCAGCTCTTCCGCGCGGCCGATGAAGGCGGCGTCGTCGCCCAGGCCCGGCCGGGCGACGTTCGACGGCCGCAGGCTGACCAGCTCGTACGCCGGTACCGGCTCGCGCTTGCCCTTGAGGGCGAGATCGGGCAGCTCCCGCCAGGTCGCGACCGAGCGGGTCGCGTTCATGGTCTCCCGGCCCGCGTAGACGGCGCCGACGGCGGCCGCCCCGGACAGCCGCGCGGCGGTGTTCACCGTGTCGCCGACGACCGTGTAGGTCATCGAGGCCTGCACACCGGCGAGCACCTCGCCGGTGTTGATCCCGACCCGCAGGCCGAGCGGGCTGGAGTCGTCGCCGGCCTCGGTGACCAGCCGGCGCACGGTCTCCTGCATCGCGGCCGCCGCCCGGACCGCCCGCTCCGCGTCGTCCTCGTGCGCGGTCGGCGCCCCGAACACCGCCATGATCCCGTCGCCGGCCAGGTTGTCGACCCGGCCGCCGACGTCGTTGACCTCCTTGGCGAGGGCGGCGAGCACCATGTCGGTCACCTCGCCGACCCGCTCGGGGTCGCGGTCCTCCGCCCAGGCGGTGAAGTCGGACAGGTCTCCGAACAGCACCGTGACCACCCGGCGTTCGGCCGACTCCGGTCCGGCGCTGGCGATCGAGCTGAACCGCAGTCCGCAGTGGAAGCAGAACCGGGCGGTCGGGATGGCCGGGGTGCCGCAGCGTGGGCAGCGCAGCGTCCCCTGGTGGGTCGGGACGATCACCATGGCTGTCAGCCGCCGTCCAGGTCGGACGGGTCAGCCGCATCCGCCGAGGACGGGTGGTCCGAGCTCCGGCGGACGACGGTCGTTGTGGTGACGTTTGGCACGGGCGGGTCCCCTCCGTCCGAGAGTCTAGTGGTC
>JADGHD010000113.1 GCA_019689615.1 Frankia sp.
ATGGTCAGTTGTGTATATGTGACTGGCCCGGCGGGGGGGGGGCGGCGGCGGCGCGGGCGCCGCCCAGCAGGTAGGCGGACTGCAGCAGCTCGGGGCTGGCCCGCAGATCATCCGCCGTGCCGGAGTAGCGCAGCACGCCGCCCTCCATGATCGAGGCCCGCTGGGCCAGGCCCAGGGCGACGGTGGCGAACTGCTCGATCAGCAGCACACCGATGCCCTCGTCGGCCACCTGGCGGATCACCGGGACCAGCCGGTTGACCACCACCGGCGCCAGGCCCAGCGACAGCTCGTCGAGCAGCAGGAACCTGGGCCGGGCGACCAGTGCCTGGGCGATCACCACCATCTGCTGCTCGCCGCCGGACAGCGTGCGGGCCTTCGCCGACAGCCGCCTGCCCAGTTCGGGGAACAGCTCCAGGGCCCAGGCCCGGCCGGCGCGGGCGGCCGGACGGGACAGCGCGTAGGTGGCGACGGCGATGTTGTCCTCGACGGTCAGCTCGGGCAGCAGCCGGCGGCCCTCGGGGACGACCGCGATCCCGGCCCGCCGGATCCGCTCCGGGCGGCGCCCGGCGTGGTTGACGCCGTCGACGACCACCGAGCCGGCCCGCGGCCGCAGCACCCCGCCGACGGCCAGCACCAGACTGGACTTGCCGGCGCCGTTCGGACCCAGCAGCGCGGTGACCTCGCCGGCCGGGATCTCCATGCTCACCCCGCGCACGACCGGGCGCCCGCCACGGTCGACGGTCAGGCCACTGAGGGTAAGGCCGCTCATCGCTCCCCGTCTCCGCCGCTGCCGGCTCTGCCGTCTGTGCCGCTGCCGGCCTTGTCGCCTGGGTCGCTGCCGGCCCTGTCGCCTGCGTTGCTGCCGGCCCGGTCGCCGCCGCTGTCAGCCTTGTCGTGCTCGCTCCCGGTGCCCGCCTCGCCGTTGGCGACGCCCAGATAGGCCTGGACGACGTTGTCGTCCCGCAGCACCTCGGCGGTGGGGCCGGCGGCGATCAGGCGGCCGAAGTCGAGCACAGCCGTGGTCGCGCAGCAGGCCGAGACCAGGCTCATGTCGTGGTCGACGAGGATCGTCAGCGCGCCG
Organism: Frankia sp.; assembly: GCA_019689615.1. Lineage (GTDB taxonomy): Bacteria > Actinomycetota > Actinomycetes > Frankiales > Frankiaceae > Pseudofrankia. Next base: position 1,082 of record JADGHD010000113.1, read on the forward strand.
GTCTGCTCCGGGATCCGGCGGATGACGTCGGCCAGGTGGGCGGTCTCCTCGTCCGGCAGGCCGGCGGCGGGCTCGTCCAGCAGCACCAGTCGGGGCCGGCCGACGACCGCCCTGGCGATCTCCAGCAGCCGCCGCTCCCGCGCGTTCAGCGAGCCGGCCGGCGCGGCCGGGGCCGAGGTGATCCCGACGAACTCCAGCGCGCGCAGCACGTCCGCGCGCCGGGAGGCCCGGCCCATCCGGGCGTGCTCGTGGATCATCGCGACGTTGTCGAAGACCGACAGCTCCTCGATCGCCTGCTCGGTCTGGAAGGTGCGCCGCACCCCCCACCGGGCCCGCTGGAAGTGCGGCTTGGCCAGCAGGTCCTCGCCGAACGCACGGATGGCGCCGGCGGCCGGCCGGACGAACCCGGACAGCACGTTGAAGAACGTGGTCTTGCCCGCGCCGTTCGGGCCGATCAGCCCGCAGGTCCCGGACTCGAACGCGACGCTCATGCCGTCCAGCGAGGTGACCCCGCCGAACCGGACGGTCAGGCCCGATACCTCGATCACCTGGCCACCTCGACTTCCTCGGCCGCGACGCCGCCCGTTCCCGCGGCGCCTGCCTGGGCGGCCGGCGGAGCCTGCCGTTGCTGTCGGGCCCGGCCGGTCAGCCCGCGGCCGATGCGCCACAGCAGCCGGCCGAGGTTGGCCATGTCCTTCGGGAACTGGTCGGCCAGGCCGCGCGGGGCGGTGGTGAGCACCTGCAGCACGCCGATGCCGAACAGGATGAACAGCCAGTCGGCTGACAGGCCCCAGTCGTTGAGCAGCGCGGGCAGCAGCTTGAGCAGCACGCCGGCGACGATCGCCCCCCACAGGCTGTACGCGCCGCCCATCAGCACGACGGCCAGCAGCGTGATCGACTCCTGCGGCGGGAAGTTGATCGCGAACAGGAAGCGCTGCCCGCTGGCGAGCAGCCCGCCGGCCACCCCGGTGACGAACGAGGCCAGCGCCAGCGCCCACAGCTTGTACAGGGTGATGTTGATGCCCGCGGCCAGCGCCGCCGGCTCGCTCTGGCGGATCGCCGCCCACGCCCGCCCCGGCTTGGTCCGCAGGTGGACCAGCACCAGCACGAACATGACCGCGGCGACGATGACCGTGTAGCGGAAGAACGCCCGGTCGCTGTCGGCGATGTCGGGCCGCGGGATCGGGGTGAGGTTGCCGCGCCCGTCGTAGCCGAGGAACCCGCCGCCGCCGTTGGGGAAGTTCGTCCGGTTGACCAGCACGCTGATCGCGCCGGCGAGCATCAGGGTGATCAGCGCCAGGTACAGCCCGCGCAGCCGCAGCGCCGGCAGGCCGACCAGGATGCCGATGACCATCGTGATGACGCCGGCCTCCAGCAGCACCAGCCAGTGCGGCTGGCTGGTGGCGAACAGCAGCCGGGCGGCGACCCACGCGCCGATCGCCAGGATCGCGGCCTGGCCGAGCGAGTACAGGCCGACCCGGCCGACCAGCACGCCCAGGCCCAGCGCGACCACGCTGTACAGCGCGACCTGGGTCATCGCGCCGATGTAGTAGAGGCTGAGCAGCTCGGCCAGCCCGAAGACGCAGAACAGGACGATCGCCGCCGCGACGGCGGCGCGGATCAGGTTGGCTCTCGTCAGCATGCCGGCCGCCCCTCAGGCACCTTCGCGGGTGAACGAGATCTCCTGCCGGCGGGCGGCGATGACCAGCAGCGCGATCGCGGCGACCACGAACTCCGTCATCTCCCGGTACCTCGACACCTCCGAGATCGGGGTCAGCATGTTCCGGGCCAGCCCGATGAAGATGGCGGCGGCGAAGGTGACGGTGATCGAGCTCATCCGGCCGATCAGCGCGGCGGCGAGCGACGGGATGACCAGGAACACCAGGGTTACGGCGTCCAGGGCCACCAGGTCGGCGAGCAGCAGCCCGGCCGCGCCGGCGATGACGCCGCAGCCGAACCAGGCCGCGGCCTCCACCTGGCGGACCGGCACGCCGAGCGTCGCCGTGATCTCCCGGTCGTCGGCCATCGCCCGCATCGCCGTGCCGAGCTTGGTGTAGCGCAGGAACAGCGCGGTGGCGACGACGAGGACGATGCCGACCCCGAGGGCGACCACCTGGGTCCAGGTCGCCCGCACGTCGCCGATCGTGAACCCGCCGTCGCTGGTCGGCAGCTCCAGTGAGCGGGCCCGGCCGCCGTCGGACGGCCAGAGCAGGTCCATGACGCCGAGCAGGATCAGCGTCAGGCCGAGCGTGGCCACCGCCTTGACCAGCGGTCCGCGCCTTGCCAGTGGTGGGCCGAAGACCGTGCCGTACAGCAGCGTGAGCACGCCGCCGAACAGCACGCACTCGGCCCAGGCGAGCCACTCGGGCCCGCCGTGGTCGATGATCGAGTACGCGATCAGGGCGCCCATCGCGCCGACGGCGCCGAACGCCAGGAACAGCACTCCGGTGGCCCGGTAGAGGACCACCATGCCCACCCCGGACAGGGCGTAGACGCCGCCCAGGGCGAGTCCGCTCACGAGGAATGGTTGGAACAACGGCCAATCGGGCATCAGCGCGCCGCCTCAGCGAAGAAGGCTCCCGCCCCGCGGGAAAGCGGGGCGGGAGACCGGAAATGGAACTGTCAGCCGACGGCCGCCCGGTACTGGGCGATATGCGGGTCGACGTCGGAGATCGGGGTGCAGCCGCCGTCGTCGGCGATGACCATCACGCCGTCCCGCGGGGTGACCGTGTAGTCGACGTTGTTCGGGATGTGCAGCGGGAAATCGCCGTAGGTCCACGGCTCGCAGAGCATTCCGGTGTCGAAGCCCTCGGTTTCCCGGATGGCTGCGTTGACGGTCTCGGGAGTGAACTCGCCCTCGACCCGCCTGAGCGCGTCGACCATGATCCGGGCCTCGACGAAGCCCATCTGGCTGAAGCTGCCGGCGCCGCCCTGCACGTCGTCGCCGTACTCCTCCAGAATCGCCCGGTAGAGGTCGATCGTCTCCGAGCTCTCCGACAGCGGGGTCAGCTCGGCGTTGACGAAGAGCAGGTTCTCCCAGCCGTCACCGAGTTCGGCGGCGAGGAAGTCGGTGTTGCACGGCGTCGAGCAGGCCCACATCGCGATGTTCTCGTGGATGTTGAGGTCCTCGGCGGCCTGCAGGATCTTCAGCGCCTCGGGCGGGGTGAAGTTGAGGACGACCGCGCCGTCCGGGCCGGCCTCCTGGACCAGCCGCAGCGCGACCGAGTTGGCGTCGTTGATCGGGACGTCCTCGGTGAGCTGAGTGATCGGCACCCCGGCGTCGTCGGCGATGGCCTGCGGACCCGCGGCGATGTAGTCAGTGCCGGGAACGTTCGACTGGTCGAACACGACCTTCTTGGCGCCGTGGGCGAGCACGTACTGCACGGCCCCGTCGGAGCTGTAGCGCGGGCCCATGTTCACGGCCGCGCTGTTCGGCGTCGAGTAGCACTCGGGCGCGATGCCGGAGTCGATGACGTAGTAGCCGACGCTCTCCCAGTACTCGTGGTTGACGGAGCACTCGATGATGCTGGTGTTGCCGACGATTCCCAGCACCTGGTCGGTCTCGACGAGCTTGCGGGCGGCGGCCGACACCTGGTCGGGCTGGGTCTGTTCGGTCTCGATGACGTACTCGATCGGCCGGCCGTTGATTCCGCCGTTGTCGTTGACGCACTCGAAGTAGGCGCGCGCCATGTACGGGATGTCGGTGAACGACGTGCCCGGCTGGTCGGTGACGATGGCGCCGAGTTTGATGGGTTCCCCGGTGGCCCGGACACCGGGGTCGGTCCCGCACTGTGACACGTCCACCGCGCCCGGTGCCTGCCCCCCGCTCGCTCCTGGCTGGGCCGCCGGGCCGCCCCCGCCTTCGTCGTCGTCGCCGCACCCCGCGAGCACGAGTGCGCCGGCCGCGCACAGAGCGACGGCTAATCGGCCGCCATTGCGCCGCGCATTTCTCATCCGCCCCAGCCCCCTTGAGGACGTCAATACTGGCACTACTCAGGGTGAGCGGATTACAGCGTGCGTGTTACAACAGCCGCAAGGCGACTTCCGTCTGACGAAATTCTGGGTCAGGCGGCGGCGGGCGCCAACAGCCGCGCGTGCTCGACGAACGCGTCGAGGCGCTCCCACAGCCGGGCCCGGGTGGGCGCGAAGTTGTGCATGTGCGCCATCCGCTCTACCTGGAACACCGCGACGTCGCGCGCGGCGGTGAACGCGGCGGCCTCGGTGAGCAGCGGACAGGTCACGTCGCGCTCGCCGGCGGCGAGCAGCACCGGCACGTCGACCGCCGCCGCGACGTCGGCGACGACGCCGCGCTCCAGCAGCGTCACGGCGAACCCCGGCACGCTCAGGCTGGCCCACGGCCGCGGCTGCGACTTGGCCGGGATGCCGGCGGCGATGTCCGACTCGGCCAGTGGGGACAGCTCCTCCAGCCAGTGGAAGCCCCACACCCAGTCGGCCTGCTCGGCGCCCGGGCGGCGGGGGACCACCGTCTGCACCACGCTGCTGCCGAGCAGCGCGATCGCGTCGCAGGTCCGGTGGTTGGCCTGCATCGCGGCGAGGATCTGCCCGCCCATCGACTGGCCGGCGCCGACCACGACGCCGACGTCGATCCCGAACTCGTCGCGCAGCCGCGCCAGCACCGCCCGGATTGCCGCGGTGTCGGCCGCCGCCACCGTCGGCAGCGTCGTCACCTCCGATGGCGGCACGCTGCTCTCCCCGGCGCCGAGGTGGTCGACGGCGATGACGACGGTGCCCTGGCTGGCGTGGTGGCGGGCCTGGCTGTAGCCGTCGGCCGGCAGGTCGAAGTAGCCCCGGCTGTACCCGCCGCCGGGCAGGGCGAGCAACACCGGCACCCGCCCGCGCCCGGCCGCGTCGTCCGGCAGGAACACGGTCGTCGCGATCTCCCAGCCGCCCGGTACCGGTACCCGGATGTCGACGGTCCTCGTCACTGCCGCGCCTCCGCCTTCAGCGGGGCCTGCCAGTCCGGCTCGCCATCGAGGCCGTTGGTCAGCATCCGGACCAGGTGGAAGGTCCGCTCCTTGATCCGCCAGCCGTCCGGGGTGCGCACCAGCACGTCGTCGTAGCCGCCGATCGCGTCGATCCAGGCGTTGCGGTCCTTGGGCCGCACCATCAGCACCGCGTGCACGTACGAGCTCGCGGTGGCCCGGTCACCGTCGACCTTGATGACGAAGTTGCTCAGCTGGTGGCGCGTGTCGCCCATCTCCCGGTGCGCCTCGGTCATGTACCGGACGATCGCGTCCGGCCCGTCGAAGACCAGGCCGCCGTAGTCCGCCCGCAGGTCGTCGGTCCAGCAGGTGCGCAGCAGCTCCCAGTCCTTGCGGTCGATCGCGGTCGCGTAGCGGAGCAGCACCTCGCTGATCTCTGCCTGATCCTGACGTAAATCAGCCACTGGTCAACCTCCGTGATTGGCGCGCCTTGCGCTCGCTGATGCGCCAGCCGTCCGGGGTGCGGACGAAGACGTCGTCGTAGTGCGCGATCACGTCCATCCAGGCGGTGGGGTCGTTCTTGTCGACCATCAGCACCACGTGCGCGTAGGTGCGGGCCGTGGCTCGGTCACCGTCGACCTCGATCACCATGTTGGTCATCCGGTGCTGGGTCGCACCCATGGGCCTGTGGGTCTCGATCATGTACTCGGTGACCTCGTCCGGGCCGTGGAAGCGGAATCCGCGGCCGTAGTCGGAGACCGCGTCGTCGGCCCAGATGCTGCGGAACAGCTCCCAGTCCCGCCGGTCGATCCCCGTCGCGTACCTGATCAGCACCTCGCTGATCTGCGCCTTGTCCTCCCAGACGTCGGCCTGCGCGCCGGCCACCGGCGACCTCCCTCCGCCCTTCGCGGCCGCGTGACCGTTGCCACGCCGCCGCATCACGTTCTCGTCATCACTGGCTCAGGCGCAAGGGATTGCCCGCCCGGTGGCGGCGATCCACCCGGCGGCGGCCCGGCCGGCTCGCGGCGCCGGCGGGGCGACGCGCGCTCGCCACCTCGGTCATTTGTCGTGACCGATCTGGTCGCGATGCCGGACGCGGGAACCGGGCCGGCGGAATCTACTGGCCGTCATGGCAACCGAGAGTCTCGAGGACGCGATCCGGCGGGCAGGGTCACCGGTCGAGTTGCTGCGGCATTCGCCGGCCCGCCCGCACCTTTTCCCGGTGGCGGCGGAGTTCACGAACTGGCGAGCCGAGCAGCGGGCCTGGCGGACGTCGTGCGTGCTGTTCGACCAGTCCCACCACATGACGGACCTCTACCTGACCGGGCCGGACGCGTCGCGGCTGCTGTCCGACTTCGGGGTCAACACGCTCGCGGGCTTCGGGCCGGGCAGGGCGAAGCAGTACGTCGCCGTGAACCGGGATGGCTACTTCATCGGCGACGCGATCCTGTTCCACCTCGACGAGGGCCAGTACGACCTCGTCGGGCACCCCACCGTGGCGAACTGGCTGCGCTACAACGCCGAGGCCGGCGGCTATGACGTCGAGCTCGACGTGGACGACAACTCCGCGGACCGCCTGCCGCCCGGCAGCCCGCCGGCCTGCTACCGCTACGAGCTGCAGGGGCCGACCGCCCGCCCGCTCGTGGAGAAGCTGATCGGCGGGCCGCTGCCGGACGTTCGGTTCTTCCACATGACCGAGTTCACGGTCGCCGGCCACCGTGTCCGGGCGCTGCGGCACGGGATGGCCGGCCAGCCGGGATTCGAGCTGTTCGGCCCGTGGCCGGCGGGCGCGGAGGTGCTCGCCGCGATCCTGGAGGTGGGCGCGGAGTTCGGCCTGGTCCGGGCCGGGGCCAAGGCGTACTCGACGGCGAACCTGGAGTCCGGCTGGATCCCGACCGCCGTGCCGGCGATCTTCGGCCCCGAGCCCGAGATGGCCGGCTACCGCGCCTGGCTGCCCGCGGCCGCGCTCGGCTCGCTCGGCGGCAGCCTGGACTCCCCGGACATCACCGACTACTACGTCACGCCGTACGACCTCGGCTACGGCCGGGTGGTCCGGTTCGACCACGACTTCCTCGGCCGGGCGGCGCTGGAGCGGATCGCCGCCGACCCGGCCAGCCAGCGGCGCAAGGTCACCCTCGTCTGGCACCCGGACGACGTGCTGGGGGTCGTGCGATCTCTGATCACCGACGACGGCAGGCCTGCGGCGAAGTTCATCGAGCTGCCCAAGGCGCGCTACGCCTTCTTCCAGGTCGACCGGGTGCTGCGGGCGGGCGCCCCGGTCGGTCTCTCGCTCGACGTCGGCTACCTGGCGACCGAGCGGGCGTTCGTCTCGCTGGCGACCGTCGACCAGGCCGCCGCCGAGCCCGGCACCGAGGTGACCGTGCTGTGGGGCGAGGAGCCGAACTCCCGCAAGCCGGCGATCGAGCCACACCGCCAGGTGGAGATCCGGGCCACCGTCGCCCCGGCACCGTTCGGGGCGGGCAGCGCCTCCTACCGCTCCTCCTGAGCCGGCCGGGCCGCGCCCGCGGTGGCCAGCCGCCGCGGGCGCGCCGCCCTGCCCCGGCGTCCGGTGCGCGACACCCGTCCGAGCCGTGCTCCGTCAGGATGAGACCGCGGCGGAACCCGGCGCGCGCGCCGGGACCGTGGGCACGACAGGACGCGACGCCGAACGCCAGGAGGTCCCGGTGAGCCAGCCACTCGGCCAGCACGCGAGCGGGTACTCGGGCGGCCCGCCGTTCGCCCTCGAGGAAGGCGACCGGATGCTGCGGGTGCAGCTCCACGGCAACGAGATGTACGCCAAGCAGGGGTCGATGGTCGCCTACCGCGGCCAGATGGACTTCGCCTACAAGGGGCAGGGCGTCGGCGGTTTCATCCGCCGCGCGGTCACCGGCGAGGGCCAGGACCTGATGCGGGTCCGCGGCCACGGGACCGTGTGGTTCGCCGAGTCCGGCAGCCACATCTCGATCTTCCACCTCGACAACGACCGGCTCACCGTCAACGGCCGCAGCCTGCTGGCGCTGGAGTCCGGCCTGCGCTACGAGATCAGGACGACCTCGGGCGGGTTCGGCGCGATGATCGCCGGGGGCCTGTTCAACACCGAGATCTCCGGCACCGGCGGCGTCGCCGTGCTCTGCCTGGGCAGCCCGCTGGTCCTGCCCACCGACGAGCCGGTCTGCGTCGACCGCGACGCCGCCGTCGCCTGGACGGCCGGCGTGCGCACCCGCGTGATCTCCACCTTCAAGGTGGGCAACCTGATCGGCCGCTCGTCCGGCGAGCTGGCCCAGATCGAGTACAGCGGCCGCGGCGGCTTCGTCGTCGTGCAGTGCGGCGAGATCCCCGCCAAGGGCGCCGAACCGAAGGGCTGACCAGCCGCGCGGGCCGGAAGGCCGACCAGCGCCGCCGGCCGCTCAGTAGCGCAGGATCGCGCCCATGCCGGCCGACGGGCCGCCGTTCAGGCCGGTCGGCAGGGCGTGCACGGTGGCGCCGGTGGCCCGGGCGGCGCGCACCGCGACGTCGGTCAGCCGGGCGGCCCGCGGCTGGCCGCGGGTGATGGCGGCCAGCTGGTCGGGGCTGTCGGCGACCTCGCCCGGGCCGGGCCCGAACCAGGCGACACGGTCGTCGGCCGGGTCGTCGGCGACCAGCACCGTCTCCGCCTGCGCCCGGGCCAGCGCCGCGAGCGTGTCGGCCACCCCGTCGGCCGCCTCGCCGCGCCCGCGCTCCTCGACGAACCTGGCCAGCAGGTCGGCCGAGCGCGCCTGGGCCTCGGCCGAGACCAGCTCGACCAGCTCGCGCTCGCGCAGCCGGTCGCCGTTCGGGTGCGGGCCGGCGTGGTGGAGCTCGCGCAGCAGCGGCGCGACCCGGGGCGGGAGGTGCTCCCGCAGCAGCTGCACCGCGCGCACGTCGCCGGACACCGCCACCACGCCCGCGTCCACCCGCTCGGCCACGTCGGTGACCGCCTTCGCCACCTGCTCGGCGTTGTGCGCCCAGGAGTCCTCGGCACGGTCCTGGTAACGGCGCTGCGACCAGCCGCCGGGCGCGTTGCGCTCGATCTCGTCGTCGGGGCCCTTCACCTCGCCGGCGAACCGGACGTTCTCGCCGTCCTCGGTGATCTCGATCCGCGCGCCCGTCCGGTCGGTCTCCACGACCACGGCCGGCACCCGGCTCTGCTCGTCGGCGATCAGCGGGACGACGCTCGGCAGCGCCCCCCAGGTCGCCCGGTCGGGCACGTTGATGTGCAGCTTCTCGCACAGCCTCAGCCGGCTCGCCGAGGCGATGATGGCCCGGGCGGCGTTCTCCTGGTCCAGCTCCGGGATGACCGCGTCGACCGCGCGCAGCGTCGCCTCGTCGGCCCCGTCGCGGGCCAGCTGCTCGCGCAGGCTCCGCCAGCGCAGGCCACGCTCCGGCCCGAGGTCGTCCAGGTGCTCCGACTGACCGAGGTAGACCGTGACGAACGGGCCGGGTTCGGTGACGAGCTGGTCGATCCGGGCATCCAGGGTCACGACGGCCTCCTTTGCCTGCGCCTGCTCGCTCCCGTCGGCGCTTGCGCGGCGAGCCGACGACGGTGCCAGCCGGCCGCCGCGTCCGAGCTGAAACGTTCAGCTCGTACCCTGGCCGGCCCGCCCGAATCCCGGCCGCCGCCCGGCCACCAGCCACGACACCGAAAAGCTGCCAGCTCCCGAGGCGTGGTGACCGCCAGCGACCGCGGGCTGTGCCGGCAGCCGCGCGGGCCAGCCAGGTCCTGGCCTGGCCGGGTAGCGTCGCAGCGTGACCTTGCCGAACGGATGGCCGCCGCGCCTCGCCGGCCCCGGGCCGGCAGCTGACGGGCCGGC
>JADGHD010000114.1 GCA_019689615.1 Frankia sp.
AGGTCGTCATCACCTTCGTGATCGACGACCCGGCGGAGCACTACCACGTGCCACTGCTGCTGTCCCCGTACGGCTTCTCGTCCTACCGGGGCAGCTGACGGGACTGGCCGGGGGCCGCCCGGGTGCCGTAGCCGTGGCCGCCGCGCGCCGCCACGGGCACAACCCGGCGGCCACGGGCACGGCTCCGGCCGCCACGGGCACAACCCAGGGCCACGGCGTAGCCTGGCGGCCACGGGCACAGTCCGGCCGCCACGGGCACAACCCGGCGGCCACGGCGCGGCCTGGCGGCCACGGGCACGGTCCGGCGGCGCTGTCGGTCAGTCGGGGCGGCCGCCGAGCCGGTGCACGACGGCCCGGTCCAGGTCGGCGGCGGCCAGGCCGGCGTCGTCGAGCAGACCGGCGTCCAGCGCCCGCAGCACGTGCCCGGCGAGCGCCCGGGCGGTGGCCGGCTCGTCCGCGACGGCGCCGGCGACCCGGGCCTCGGCGTAGGCGGACAGCCGGCGCAGCGCCGCCGGCAGGCCCGCGAGCAGGCACGCGGCCACCGCGGCGTGCCGGCTGACCAGCTGCGCCGGGTGCAGGTCCCAGCCCTGGTAGAGGCCGCGCCGCCAGGCCCGGGTGACCAGCTCGGCGTGGCGGCGCCAGGCGGCGTGCACGGCCGCCCGGTCGCCCACCGGGAGCAGGTTCGACGAGCCGTCGGACACCCGGATCCCGGTCCCGGCGGTCACGAGCTGCATGAGGGTGGTGGCGTACTCGACCGCCGGGTGGTCGCTGGCCTGGTGTTCGGCGGCGATGCCGAGCGCGGCCGAGTAGTCGTAGGTGCCGACGTGCAGCCCGGTGATCCGGCCGCGGCCGGCCTCGACGAGGGCGGGCAGCGCCAGCACCGCCGCCGGCGTCTCGATCTGCAGCTCGATGGCTGGCGGGCGCAGGCCGAGCCGGGGGAGCAGCTCGTCGAGCACCGCCAGGAACACCGTGACCTGCTCCGGGGCGCTCACCTTGGGCAGGGTCAGCACCAGCCCTGGCGGCCCGCCGTCGCTGCCGGCCAGCGCGGTGAGGAAGAGGTCCAGGCTGCGCAGCCCGCGGTCGCGGACCGCCGGGTCGAGCGACTTCGGCCGCAGCCCGTAGCTCGCCGGCAGCGCACCGGCGGCTGACGCCAGCCGCAGCGCCTCGGCGGCGGCCACCGCGTGCTCGTCCTCGGTCGCCTCCGGCCGGATCCCGTACCCGTCCTCCAGGTCGACCCGCAGGTCCTGCACCGGCTCCAGCGACAGCGTGCTCAGCACGTGCGCGTGCACCCGCTCGACCAGCTCCCGGTCGCCGCCCAGGGCGTCGGCCAGCCCGGTCGCCTCGGCCAGCTCGCCGGGCGATGGCGCGTTCTCGGCCAGCGCCTCGCGGGCGGCCTCGCCCCACTCGAGCACCAGGTCCGGATGCAGCCGGTCGGCCGGCACGTAGCAGGTGTGCACCGGCTGGCGGGTCCCCGGGTCGCCGGGATGACGCGCCGCCAGCAGGGCGTCGACCGGCGCCAACGGCGCCGTCAACCGCGCGAGCAGGTGTTCCGGCAGGGTCGGCACATCCGTCAGTGTCCCCCGCGACGGCCGGCTTCTCCGCCCGGGAACGGCCGGGGTGCGCGGCGCCACGCGGGGCCGCCGCCGTGGCGGGTCAGCCGATGCCGGGGTGGTCGACGAGGGCGAGGCTGAGCTCCCACAGCTGGGCCCGCGCCTTGGGGTCGTAGGCCTGCTCGTGCGCCCGGGTGTCCCGGCGCCGGTCGAAGAACCGGCCGGTGGTGGTGGCCAGCGCCGGGTCGATGGCCAGCCGGCGGGTGGACTCGACGCCGGTCGACAGGCTGTCCACCGGGCTGAGGCCGGAGCCGAACACGATCTTGGTGGGCATGTACGTGCCGGGGTGCAGGCTGTTCACCGTCACCTGGGTCGGCGCCAGCCGCCCGGCCAGCTCGAAGCCGGTCATGATCTGGGCGAGCTTGCTCTGGCAGTAGGCCCGGTTGCCGCTGTAGTCGCGCTCCAGCATGACGTCGTCGAAGTCGATCGCCTGCTGGCCGAGCGAGGCGACGGGGACGATCCGGGCCGGCACGCCGGGCCGCGCGGACGAGCGCAGCAGCGGCAGCAGCTCCAGCGCCAGCAGGAACCCGGCCAGGTGGTTGACGGCGAACCGCAGCTCGTAGCCGTCGGCGCTGACCCGCCGGTCCAGCCCGTCCGGCTCGCCGGCGCCGATCCCGGCGTTGTTGATCAGCACGTCCAGCCGGTCGGTCAGCCGGGTCACCTCCCGCGCCATCCGCCGGACCTGCGCCAGGTCCGCGAGGTCGGCCAGCACCGTCGCCGGGCGCCGCCCGCCCGATGCGGCCTCGACCGCGTCCGCCGCCTGGTCGAGCCGCGCCCGGTCCCGCCCGTGCAGGATCAGCGTCGTCCCGTCGCCGGCAAGCCGCTCGGCCAGCGCTCTCCCCAGCCCGTCGGTGGCGCCGGTAATCAGAACGACCATCAGATACTCCGCCCTCGCTGACGAAATCCCGCCGGGCCAGCGGCCCGTCCTCGAACCGCTACCGGACCAGTGGCCCGGTCAGCAAGCATCGTTCCGCCTGCCGGATGAGAGGAATCCGGCAGATTGCGGTCAAGGGTAGGACGGTCCAGCGTGGGCGGCGCCAGGCGTCCCGTCAGCCGGCGCCGGTGGCCTCGCGGCCGGAGATCTCCTTGAGGTGCAGGGTCTCCGTGCGGTGTGGCGCGCTGGGCACGGGCTGGACCCGGTCGGTCGCCCGGAAGCCGAGGGTGGCGTAGAGGGCGCGGGCCGGCATGTTGTCGTCGGCGACCCACAGCGACAGCCAGCGCCCGCCGTCCCGGACGGCCCAGTCGGTGACCGCCTCGACGAGGGCGTGCGCCACCCCCCGGCGGCGCCACTGGGGATCGACCCACAGGCCCAGCAGATGGCGTTCGTCCACGCTGTCCACGTAGAGCGCGGTCCCCGCGGCGATCCCGGCGTGCGCCGAGCCGTAGGCCGCGAGGAACCAGGTCCAGCCGGTGACCAGCGCCCGCCACTGCGCCTCGGTGAAGCGCTGCTCGCTCGCGAACGTGGAGGCGAAGGCGGCGGGGTCGTGGGCCAGGGCTTTCAGCCGGAGCTGCCGGAGCAGCTCCCAGTCCTCCTCCCCGAGCACCCGGAGGTCAAGACGGTCCGTCACCAGACCAACATCGCAGAACGTCGTGTCTGGTTCATCTGTTTTGTCCGTTTTCCTGCGCGGCAGTGACGGCGCCCACACGTTTCGTCGCGGGGCGGCGGCGACCGGCGGGCACGGCCTGCCGACGCGCCGTCCCGGGACGCCCGGCGCCGGGACGGCGTGCGGTCAGGCAGCCAGCGGTCAGGCCGTGGCCGGCAGGCGGGCGGCGAGCAGGTCCGCCTCGATCCTGATCCGGTCGCGCAGGGCGCGCTTGCCGGCGTCGTCGAGCCAGCTCGCCTCGACGCCGTCGAGGGCGATCGTCACCATCTCGGCGAAGCTGTAGCCGAACGTCTCGGCGACCGAGGCGTACTCGTAGCCGAGGTCCAGGTCGGTCATGGCCGGGTCGTCGGTGTTGAGGGTCGCCAGCAGGCCGGCGGCGCGCATCGCCGGGAAGGGGTGCTCGCCCAGGGCCGGGAACGCGTTCGCTATCCGGATGTTGGAGTTCGGGCAGACCGTGAGCGGGATCCGCTCCGCGGCGAACCGGCGCACCAGCGCGGGGTCGGTCACCAGGGACAGGCCGTGGTCGACCCGCTCGGCGCCGAGCACGTCGACGACGGCGGCCACCGCCTCGGGCGGGGAGTTCTCGCCCTGGTGGCCGGTCAGCCGGAAGCCGGCGGTCGCGGCGGCCCGGTAGGCGTCGACGAACGTGCGCGAGTCGACCCCGAGCTCGGTGGAGTCCATCCCCACGCCGATCACCCGGTCGACGCCGGGCGCGCCGGCCCGGCGCAGCTCCGCCAGCTCGGTCACCATCTGCAGCCCGGCCGCCGGGCCGTACGCCCGGTCCATGTCGGCGATCAGCATCGCCACCGACCCGGTCTCGGCCTCGGCCGCGGCGATCCCCTCGGCCAGCCCCGCGACCACGTCGGCGAGCCGCTGCCCGGCGGCCAGGTGGCGGGCCGGGGTGAAGAACAGCTCCCCGTACACCCGGCCGTGCGCCGCCGCGTCCAGCACGCTCTCGTAGCCGAGCCGCGCCCAGTCGTCCCGGCTCGCCAGCGTCGACTGGACCAGCCAGAAGACCGACAGGAACTCGTCGAGCGAGCCGTAGGAGTACAGCTCGGCCAGGTCCTCGGTGGGCAGCGGGAGCCCGTTGCGCCGGGCCAGCTCGACGACGGTCGCCGGGCGCATGGTGCCCTCGACGTGGCAGTGCAGCTCGACCTTGGGCAGCGCGTCCAGCGCCTGCGCCAGCGTGAGCCGCCCGGTGGCCGCGGCGCTCACCGGGCGCTCCCCGCGGCGGGCGCCGGGACGGCCGGCGAGGTGGCCGGCTGCGGTGGCGGGGCGTCGTCGGTCACCGCGGCCTGCATGGCGGCGGCGATCCCGCGGTGGCGGCGCAGCATCTCGTCCAGGCCCGGGTGGGTCGGCTGCCCGTCCTCGACGACCAGCCGGCCGGCGACCACCGTGTGCCGGGCGGACACCGGGCCGCAGCGCAGCCACGCCTCGACCGGGTCGGACAGCGCCCCGGCGAACGCGACCCCGGTCAACGGCCACACGACCAGGTCGCCGACCGCGCCGACCGACAGCTCCCCGATCTCGCCGACCCGGCCCAGGCAGCCGGCGCCACCGCGAGTCGCGATCTCCAGCGCGTCCCGGGCCGACATCGACGCCGAACCGTGCCGCAGCCGGCCGAGCAGCAGCGCCGTGCGGGCTTCCAGCCACAGCGACGCCGCGTCCGCCGACGACGACCCGTCACAGCCGAGCCCGACCGGGACGCCGGCGGCTCGCAGCTCGGCGACCGGCGCCAGCCCGCCGCCGAGGATCATGTTGCTGCTCGGGCAGTGCGCCACGCCCGTGCCCCAGGACCCCAACCGGGCGATCTCCGCCTCGTTGGGGCAGATGCAGTGCGCCACCCAGGCCCGGTCGCTCGCCCAGCCGACCTCCTCGAAGTGCTCGATCGGCCGGCGGCCGAACGTCGCCAGGCAGTACTCGTCCTCTTCCGGGTCCTCCGCCAGGTGGGTGTGCAGCCGGACGTCGAGCCGCTCGGCGAGCTCCGCGGTCTGTGTCATGAGCCGCGGGGTCACCGAGAACGGCGAGCACGGCGCGAGCGCGATCCGCACCATCGCCCCGTGGCCGGGGTCGTGGTGGGCGGCCACCAGCCGCTCGGACTCGGCGAGGATCTCGTCGTGGTCCTGCACGACCGAGTCCGGCGGCAGGCCGCCGTCCTTGACGGACAGCGACATCGACCCGCGGGTCGGGTGGAACCGCATGCCCAGCTCGCGGGCGGCGGCGATCTCGGCCGAGATGAGGTCCCCGGCGCCCTTCGGGTGCACGTAGAGGTGGTCCGTGGTGGTCGTGCAGCCGCCCAGCGCCAGCTCGGTGAGCCCGACGTAGGCCGAGACGTGCACCGCCTCCTCGTCCAGGCGCGACCACAGCGGGTAGAGCGTGGTCAGCCAGCCGAACAGGGTGCCGTTCAGCGC
The DNA here is from genome assembly GCA_019689615.1 of Frankia sp. Classification (GTDB taxonomy): domain Bacteria; phylum Actinomycetota; class Actinomycetes; order Frankiales; family Frankiaceae; genus Pseudofrankia. The sequence goes on from JADGHD010000114.1 coordinate 5,626, forward strand.
CGGGGCGAAGGACCGGGTGAGGTTCTGGTAGATGTGGTGATGGGTGTTGACCAGCCCTGGCGTCACCAGGCACCCGTCGGCGCGCAGCGTGCGCCTCGCCGGTGGCGGTTCGTCCCCGGCTGCGCCGAGCGCGCTCACCAGCCCGTCGGTGATCGCGACCCAGCCGCCGGGCAGCTCCCGGCGCTCGGCGTCGACGGTGGCGACCAGTTCGGCGCCGGCGACCAGCAGGTCGGCCGGCCGGGCCGAGCCAGCCGGCTCGGTGGTGTCGAGGTGGGCCGTCATGAGCGCCGATTCTGCTGGGCCCGGATTACAGGGGGATGACGTGACACCGCCCGCGGCAGAGCCAGCGGCCGGGCCGAAGCCCACGGCCGGGCACGCCGGCCTGCCCGCCGCGCCGACCGGGCTGACGGTGGTGACGGTGGACGACCCGGCCGACCCGCGGGTGCGCGACTACGTCGCGCTGACCGACGTGGCGCTGCGCCGGCTGCGCGAGCCCGCCGAGGGGCTGTTCATCGCCGAGGGCGAGCGGGTGATCCAGCGGGCGCTGCGCGCCGGGTACCGGCCGCGCTCAGTGCTGGTCTCGCCGGCCCGGCTGGCCGCGGTCCCGGCCGAGATCGGGCAGGACGTGCCGGTCTACGTGGCGGGCACCCCCGTGCTGGCCGAGATCACCGGGTTCGAGGTGCACCGGGGCGCGCTCGCCGCGATGGCCCGCCGCCCGGTCCCGGCCGCCACCGACCTGCTGGCGTCCGCCCGCCGGGTGCTCGTCTGCGAGGACCTGGTCAGCCACACCAACCTCGGCGCGACCTTCCGCTCCGCCGCCGGGCTCGGGATGGACGCCGTGCTGCTCAGCCCGCGCTGCGCCGACCCGCTCTACCGCCGGGCGGTCCGCGTCTCCATGGGCGAGGTCTTCGCCGTGCCGTACGCCCGGCTCGAGCCGTGGCCCGCCGGCCTTGACCTGCTGGCCGAGCACGGCTTCGGCACGCTCGCGCTGACCCCGGCGGCCGACGCCGTCGACCTGGCCACGCTGCGCCCTGGCCGGGACGAGCGGATCGCGGTGCTGCTCGGCACCGAGGGCGATGGCCTGTCCGCGGCGGCGCAGGCGGCCGCGACCGCGCGGGTGCGCATCCCGATGGCGGCCGGCGTCGACTCGCTCAACGTCGCCGCCACCGCCGCGATCGCCTGCTATGTTCTCGGCCGCCGCTGACCGGTCCCCGGCCGCCGCTGACCGGCGCGGCGACGGCCAGCGCCTGCCGCCCCGCTAGGACGCCAGCCAGCCGCCGACCGGTCCTGGCGTGTTCCGCACGATCCAGAAGGCGACGATGAGCACCGGGATCGCGACGTAGGCGAACGTCGGGAGCTGGGGGAGGCGCGGCACCCGCCAGCCGAGGAGCCTGGCCACCGTCACCGCCCAGCCCACCACGAGCAGCGGCGCCGCGATCACGAAGAAGATGTTGTAGTCGGCCGCCGCGGCGATGTTGCCGTGCAGGAGCTGGTGCAGGCCGCGCATCGTGCCGCACCCCGGGCAGTCCAGCCCGGTGAGCTGCCTGAACGGGCAGGTCGGGTAGTGGCCCGGCTCGGCCGGGTCGACCAGGTAGACCAGCACGGACCCGGCCAGCGCCGCGGCGCCAGCACCCAGGTAGCCGGCCAGCGCCAGGCGCGGCGGCCAGCGCCGCCCGGGGGCGTCGGCAGGAACCTGCCGCGGCGCTGGCACGTCGGACGCGGCCGTTCCGCTCATAGTGGGCAGGGTAGCCCCACCATGTGGGCGGGCACGGCGGCAACGGCCCAACGCGGCCGGCCGGCGGGCGCCCGCGGTGGGCGACGGCGGGGACAACGGGATGGGGACGAGCGGGTGAGCTGCGATGTCGGCTGAGCGCGGCACGGGGCCGGTGCCGCCGTACGCCGTCCGGGAGGCGGCGACCGGTGGGCACGACGAGGGGCCGGGCTACGCCGGGCTCGCGACCTTCTGCGGCCGGCCCTGGCTGGAGACCGAGGAGGAGCTGCTGGCCCGCCGGCCCGACGTGGCCGTGGTCGGCGCGCCGTTCGACATCTCCACCACGCACCGGCCGGGTGCCCGGTTCGGCCCGCGCGCGCTGCGCGCCTGCGCCTACCACCCCGGCACCTACCACCTGGACCTCGGCATCGAGATCTTCGACTGGCTCGACGTGGTCGACGCCGGGGACGCGCACTGCCCGCACGGGCTGACCGAGGTGTCGCACGCCAACATCCGGGCGAAGGTGGGCCAGGTGGCCCGCGCCGGGATCTTCCCGCTGGTCATCGGCGGCGACCACTCGATCACCTGGCCGGCGGCGACGGCGGTGGCCGAGGCGGTCGGCTGGGGCGAGCTTGGGCTGCTGCACTTCGACGCGCACGCCGACACCGCCGACATCATCGACGGCAATCTGGCATCGCACGGCACGCCGATGCGCCGCCTGATCGAGTCCGGCGCGGTCCGCGGCGCCAACTTCGTCCAGGTGGGGCTGCGCGGCTACTGGCCGCCGCCGGACGTCTTCGACTGGATGCGGGACAACGGGCTGCGCTGGCACCTGATGCACGAGGTCTGGGAGCGCGGCGCCCGGGCAGTGATCGCCGACGCCATCGCCGAGGCCACCGACGGCGTCAGGGCGCTGTACCTGTCGGTCGACATCGACGTGCTCGACCCGGGCTTCGCCCCCGGCACCGGCACCCCGGAGCCCGGCGGGATGAGCCCGGCCGACCTGCTGCGCGCCGTCCGCCAGATCGCGCTGGACACCCCGCTGGTCGCCGCCGACGTCGTCGAGGTCTCGCCGCCCTACGACCACGCCGACACCACGGTGAACAGCGCCCACCGGGTCGCGATGGAGCTGTTCGCCGCCCTCGCTCACCGCCGCCGGGCCGCCGCCGGCGGCGTGCCCGGCCTGCCGGCGCCCGGCTCGGGCAGCCCGCCGTCCGCTCCGCCCACGGACGCCGGCTGAGCGCGATCGCCCCCAGGCGGTGACGCCCCACGCCGGTCCGGATGCCCGGATCCGGGTGAGCGAATCCGGATGGTTGGCGGTCTTCGCTACAGTTCGGGCGGGCGACGGTACCCGTGGGGGTGAGGATGGCACAGGGCGCGGGCCGGCGCGCTGGCGAGGTGAGGCTGGTCGGGCTGACCCACCACCACCCGGGCGCGGCGGAGGCGGCGATCAGCGACGTCAGCCTCACCATCCCGGCCGGCGAGTCCGTCGCCCTGCTCGGCCGGGAGGGCGCCGGCAAGACCACCCTGCTGCGCCTGGTCGCCGGGCTGGATCGGCCGACCCACGGGCACGTCCTGCTGGACGAGGACGAGGTGTCCGAGCTGCCCACCGGCCGCCGCCCGGTCGCGGCGATCTTCGGTCGGTACAGCCTCTACCCGTTTCTCGACGTCGCGGCGAACGTGGCGTTCGGCCTGCGCAGCGCGCCAGACGCGGGCAGCCGGGGGGCGATGGCCACCGCGCCCGGCCGCGCCGGCATGTCCCGGCGGGTCCGGGAGGCGCTGGAGCTGGTGCGGCTCGGTGACTACGCGCGCCGCCGCCCGGCCCAGCTGTCCCCGGTGCACCAGCAGCGGGTCGCGATCGCCCGGGCGCTGGTGCTGCGGCCGCGGGCCCTGGTCCTCGACGAGCCGCTGGCCGCGCTCGACGACGAGGACCTGTGCGTGCGCCTGGCCGAGGACCTACGGGCCCTGCGGGCGCAGCTCGGCATCACGATGATCTACGGCACCCGCTCGGCCGCCGAGGCGTCCGCGGTCGCCGACCGGGTGGTCGTCCTGGAGGGCGGCCGGCTGCTGCTGCAGGCCGAGCCGGCCACCGACGCCGGCCGCCCGGCCGTCGTCGACGACGCCGAGGCCGCCGCGGGCGCCGGTGGTGAGCTCGGGACCGAGAACGCGGACAACCCGCTGCTGTCGCCGAGCGCCCCGGGCGGCGCGGTCCCCGCCGCCTGACGCCGGTCGCCGGACGCGCGCCGGGCCCCAGCCGACGACCGCCCGAGCCGGCGATTGCCCAGCCGACGACGCGCGAGCCTTCGACCGCGGCGGTCGTGCGGTCAGGGCTCCTCGGCGATGTGCAGCGCGTCGTCCTCGGCGGGTGCTGGCCAGGTGGTGGGGTTACCTGGCGCGTCGACGCCGCGCGCGACCAGCTGCCGGCCCTCGTCGGAGCCGTCCTCGTCGACGACCAGACCGCCCAGCCGCGGCGGTGGGTCCCCGGTGTCCGCCCGGCCAGGCGCGTCCGGGTCAGCCGGGACGGGGCCGGCGACGTCGTCCTCGAGCACCAGCCCGGTCTCCGTGCGCTCGGCCTCCAGGTACGGGTCGACGTCCGGGACCTCCTGGGCAAGGTGGCTGTCCAGGCTCGCGCCCAGCCGCTGCTCGTTGGCCGTGATCCGGCGCCGGGTCTCCCTGGATGGCCGGTCCGGCGGGTCCCAGCTGTCGTCGAGCGGGTCGACGCCGGCATCCGTGTCGCCCAGGTCGTCGCTGTCCAGGCTCTCCTCGACCGACAGCGGCACGTCGTTGAGGATGCCGGAGTCGGGCAGGCCGGACGACCCGTCGCTGTCCTGCCGGAACTCCGCCGGCTTGGTCATGGATGCCTCCCGGGGAGGTCGGGCCCGGCGTGGGCGTGTCTTCTCCGTCCGTGCCCACATGTGCCCACGGTAATCAATGCGCAACGTGAAGTTGATCGCGGCCGGTGAAGGTCACCGCGCAGCGTACGGATGTGACCGCGCATTTGGGAATGCGGTGCCTGTGCGCGCTCGTCCGGATACCCAGACGTACATGGACAACCCCACTCGCGGAGGTGGGTCGGATAGCGTATAGCGTCCGGTTCCGTGGCTACTGTTGCGGACCGGATTCTCGCCCACCTGGCCGGCGTGCCGGCTGGTCTGGACGACGGAAAGCTCGCGGAGGCGATTGGTGCGAGCCGCAGCACCGTCAACAACGCCTGCCGCCGACTCGCCGATCAGGGCAGGCTGACGCGCGCCGTGGGCCCCGACGGCAGGATTGTGAACCGGCTGGAGGGCGCCACCGCGCCAGCCGCCGAGGCTGCTCCGGTTGCTGCCGCTGCCGAGGAGGCGCCAGCGGCCGCCCCAGCCGCCGAGGCCGCTCCCGTCGAGGCCGCTCCCGTCGAGGCCGCGGCCGCCACGCCCGCCGCCCCGGCCC
>JADGHD010000115.1 GCA_019689615.1 Frankia sp.
AGACCGCCCCCCGCCTCCCCGCGCCCCGGGGGGCCCCCGCCCCCCGGGGGGGCCGCCCGCCGCCGGGCTGGCCGGCGGCGGGCGGGACGGTCAGGACTTCTCGGGCGAGGGGGACGGCGACGGGACGCCGGCCGGCTCGTCGGTCAGCGCCGGCTGGCGGCGGGCGACGGCCTCGACGACCTTGCGGGCCAGCTCCTGCGGCGACAGGCCGATGTCGGTGAGCACCTCGTCGCGCTTGCCCTGGTGCAGGAACTGCTGGGCGATGCCGAAGTCACGCAGCGGGACGTCGACATCGGCGTCGCGCAGCGCCTGCGCGATGGCGGCGCCGACGCCGCCGACCCGGCCGTTGTCCTCGACCGTGACGACCAGGTCGTGGTCGCGGGCGAGGTCGATGATGGCGGCCGGGACCGGCTTGACCCAGCGCGGGTCGACGACCGTGATCCCGATGCCCTGGCTGGCCACCCGGCGGGCGACCTCGAGGCAGGCCGTCGCCATCGCGCCGACGCTGACCAGCAGCACCTCGCGGTGGCGGGCCACGGCCGGCTCGCGGAAGAGCACGTCCACCCCGCCGACCGAGTCGATCGCCGGCACGTCCGGGTTGACCTTGCCCTTGGGGAAGCGGACCACGTTGGGCCGCTCGGTCTCGGCGACCGCCTCGCGCAGCAGCGCCCGCAGCGTCGGCTCGTCCCGCGGCGCGGCGATCGCGAGGTCGGGCACGACCTGCAGGATCGACATGTCCCACATGCCGTTGTGCGACGGCCCGTCCTCACCGGTGACCCCGGCCCGGTCGAGCACGAAGGTGACCGCCAGCCGGTGCAGCGCGACGTCCATCAGGACCTGGTCGAACGCCCGGTTGAGGAAGGTGGCGTAGACGCAGACCACCGGCTTGAGGCCGCCGAGCGCGAGCCCGGCCGCCGAGGTGGCCGCGTGCTGCTCGGCGATGCCGACGTCGAAGACCCGGTCCGGGAACGCCTTGGAGAACGCGTGCAGGCCGACGGGCTGCAGCATGGCAGCGGTCAGCGCGACGACGTCCGGCCGCTCGGCGCCGATCTGGACGATCTCGTCCGAGAAGACGCTGGTCCAGCTGCGGGACTTGGGCGCGGTCGGCTTGCCGGTCGCGACGTCGAACGCGGGCGGGCCGTGGAAGCAGTCGGCGTCGTCCTGCTCGGCCGGGGCGTAGCCGAAGCCCTTGCGGGTGACCGCGTGCACGATCACCGGGCCGCCGTAGTCCTTGGCCCGGCGCAGCGCCTGCTCCAGGGCGGGCGTGTCGTGCCCGTCGACCGGCCCGACGTACTTCAGGCCGAGGTCCTCGAACATGCCCTGCGGCTGGACGACGTCCTTGATGCCCTTCTTGATGCCGTGCAGCGCGTCGAACAGCGGGGCGCCGACCAGCGGGGTGCGGTTGAGCACCTGCTTGACGACGTCGAGCACCTGCTCGTACTCGGGCGCCAGGCGCAGCGCGGCGAGGTGGTCGGCCAGGCCGCCGATGGTCGGCGCGTAGGAGCGGCCGTTGTCGTTGACGACGATGACGACCTTGCGGTCGCGGCTGGCGGCGATGTTGTTCAGCGCCTCCCAGCACATCCCCCCGGTCAGCGCGCCGTCGCCGACGATCGCGACGACGTGGCGGTCCTCCCCGCGCAGCGCGTAGGCACGGGACAGGCCGTCGGCGTAGGACAGTGCGGTGGAGGCGTGCGAGTTCTCGATGATGTCGTGCTCGGACTCCGCCTGGCTCGGGTAGCCGGAGAGCCCGCCGCGCTGGCGCAGCCGCTCGAATCCGGCGGCGCGGCCGGTCAGAATCTTGTGGACATAGGCCTGGTGGCCCGTGTCCCACAGGATGCGGTCATAGGGCGAGTCGAACACCCGATGAATTGCCAGAGTCAGCTCGACGGCGCCCAGATTGGGGCCCAGGTGGCCGCCTGTACGTGCGACCGCGTGGATCAGGAAATCGCGGATCTCCGCGGCGAGAGCGGTCAGCTCCGCGGGGTCGAGGCGCCTGACGTCCTGTGGGCTGTTGATCGTCGACAGCAGCGACACGGCGTGCACTCCCTCCCCCGAATGGGGTTCGGTCCGGGGTCCGGCAAAGCCTAGCCTGACCGTGTAACGGCCAGCAGACCGGCATCCGACATGTGAGTTGGTCGCGGCGCTGAGTGAATTCGCCCACGTCGGGGTAGAATCCACCTCCGCCCGCGACGACAATTCGTCCCGCCGCCGGTACTCAGCAGAACGTACCGCCTCCCGGCCGCAACGCCATGTCGGTCATCCGACTACCCGGCGCATGCCACTGCGTCCCCACACGAGCGGCCATGTCACGAGACACTCACCAGCTCGACGGACGCCCGCCAGGAACCCACCGTCAGCATGCGGCCAGAACGCCGGACCAGCGCGCGATGGTCACCTGGACGATACAGTCACGACTTCATCCAACGGGCCCGGACGGACCGTTGGGCCGGTCGCGGCGGTCGTTCCCGGCGGCCGGGGCCACCGGTCAGCCGGGCTCGGCCGGCTCCAGCCGGGCGACGCACTCGACGTGGGCGGTCATCGGGAACAGGTCGAACCCGCGGACCGCGGTGACCCGGTAGCCGAGGGCCAGCGCCGCGGCGAGGTCGCGGGCGAGCGCCGCGGGGTCGCAGGCCACGTAGGCGACCGCCCGGGGCCGCTGCTCCAGCAACGCGGCCATCACCTCGGGCCCGGCGCCGGCCCGCGGCGGGTCGAGCACCGCGACGTCAACCCGCCGGCCCGCGCCGGCCGAGCCGAGGGCGCCCCGGACGCTGGCCGGGGTGACCCGCACCGGGCGGACCGAGACCTGGGGCAGGTCTGCCAGCGAGCGGGTGGCCGAGCGCGCCGCCGCCCGGTCGGACTCGAACGCGACGACCGTGCCGGCTGCGCCGACCGCCTCGGCGAGGAAGGCCGCGAACAACCCGGCGCCGGCGTAGAGGTCGAACGCGGTCTCGCCCGGCCGCGGGGCCAGCGCGGCCAGCACCTCGGCCACCAGCAGCTCCGCGGCCGCCGGGTGCACCTGCCAGAAGGCGCCGGTGGCCACCTCGAACCGCCGGTCGCGCACCTGCTCGACGAGCACCTCCGGCTCGTCGGACGGCGCGCGGGCCGCCGTGCCTTCCCTGCCCCGCCCGAGCGCCCCGGCGCCGGGTGGCGGCTGGTCGTCCGGCCGGCGGACCGGCCCGGCCCAGACCCGGCCGCTGGGCAGGCTCGCGGCCACCTCGACCGCGTCCGCCCGCGGGAAGCGCCGGTCCGCGACCTTGGCGACGACGAGCGGGTGGGCGATCCGGCAGTCCGGGGTCGGGACGACCAGGTGCGACCGGTGCGCCCGCAGCCCGACCTGGCCGTCCGGGGTGACCGCGAACCGCATCCTGGTCCGCCAGCCCAGCCCGTCGCGCTCCCCCGGGCCGGGCAGCGCCGCGACGGCGACCGCGAGGCTGTCCGGCCCGGGCGCCGCGGTGCCGTCGGCCGGCGTAGCGGCCCGGGCCTCGCCGTCGGCCGGCGTGGGCGCCTCGGCCGGCCAGGCGACGGTGCCGGCGGTGCGCCAGCCGGCGTCGTCGTCCGGGGCCACGTGCGCGGCGAGGCCCCCCAGGCGGCGCAGGGCGTCGACGACCACCTGCGCCTTGAGCCGGCGCTGGGCCGGCAGGCTCGCGTGCTGCCAGTCGCAGCCGCCGCAGCCCCAGCCAGCCGCGGCGGCAGCGGCCGCCTGCTGTGCGGCGCTCGCCGCGGCCGTCGGCGACGGGGGCGGCAACGGGCCGGCGTGCGGGCAGGGCGCGGCGACCCGGTCGGCGGAGGGCGTGATCACCTCGATCGCGTCGGCCCGCCAGTACCGGTCGTGCGAGCGGTCGGTGACGACGGCGCGGACCCGCTCACCCGGCAGCGCGTGCCGGACGAAGACCACCCGCCCGTCGACGCGGGCGACGCAGATCCCGCCGTGCGCCACCGGCCCGACGTCGAGCTCCAGCCAGGTGACGGCCGGCTCGCCACCGGCGGGTGCCGCGGCGGGCGGTGACGGGGCTGGCGTGGCCCGGGCCGGCCCGGCGCCGGGAAATCTGGCCGGCGTCCGGCCGGCGGCGCGGCGGGTCCTCGAGCCGGCGTTGGTACGGCGGGGCGGCATGGGTCAGCCCTCCTGGTGGCCCCGGGTGGGGTCAGGGCGGTCGGCCGGCGAGGCGGTGTCCGGCGCCGGGGGCAGGTCGGCGGCGCCGACCGCGACCGGGGCGCGCGGCCCGACCCGCCCGCGGCGGACCGCGCCGGCGCCGTCCCGCTCGGTGCGCTGGTGTGCCCGCGACGACGACGCGAGTTGCCAGGGGACGCTGGTGACCATCACCCCCGGTTGGAACAGCAGCCTGGCCTTCAGCCGCAGGGCGCTCTGGTTGTGCAGCAGGTGCTCCCACCAGCGGCCGACGACGTACTCGGGCACGAAGACCGCGACCACGTCCCGTGGGCTCTCCCGGCGGATCGCGGCCACGTACTCCAGCACCGGCCGGGTGATCTCCCGGTATGGCGAGGCCAGCACGACCAGGTCGATGTCGATCCCGCGTTCGGCCCACTCGCGCTGCAGCCGCTCCGCCTCCGCCCGGTCGACGGCCGCGGTGACCGCGACCAGGCTGTGCGGGCGGGTCGCCTTGGCGTACGCGAGGGCGCGCAGCGTCGGCGCGTGCAGCTTGCTGACCGGCACGACCGCGTGCACCCGGGACGGCAGCGTCGGCCGGCCGGGCGGCGGGGCGAGCTCGGCGGCGACCCGGTCGTAGTGCCGGCGCACCGCGCGCATCCCCAGGAACAGCAGCGGGATCGCGGCGCAGACGATGTAGGCACCGTGCAGGAACTTCGTCACCAGCACGATCACCAGCACCAGCCCGGTCAGGCAGCCGCCGAAGGCGTTGATCACCTGGGAGCGGCGGACGCGGCGGCGGGCGGCCGCGCCGGACCCGCGGGGCAGCCCGTCATGCAGCACCCGCTGCCAGTGCCGGACCATCCCGATCTGGGTCAGCGTGAACGAGACGAAGACGCCGACGATGTAGAGCTGGATCAGCGCGGTGACCTCGGCCCGGAACGCCACCACCAGGCCGATGGCCGCGGCGGCCAGCAGCAGGATGCCGTTGGAGTAGGCCAGCCGGTCGCCCCGGGTGTGCAGCTGGCGGGGCAGGTAGCCGTCGCGGGCCAGGATCGAGCCGAGCACCGGGAAGCCGTTGAACGCGGTGTTCGCGGCCAGGATGAGGATCAGCGTGGTGACCACCGCGACGTAGAGGAAGCCGAACGAGCCGTCCCCGAAGACCGCGGCGGCGATCTGGGCGACCACGGTGCGCTGGTGGTCGCCTTCGAAGCCGACCAGGTCGGCGGTGTCCGTCGCCACGTGCACGTCGCTGATCAGCGCGAGCGCGGTGACGCCGCCGAACATCGTCACCGAGATCAGGCCCATCAACAGCAGCGTGGTGGCGGCGTTGCGGGACTTGGGCTTGCGGAACGCCGGCACGCCGTTGCTGATCGCCTCGACGCCGGTGAGCGCGGTGCAGCCGGAGGAGAACGCCCGCAACGCCAGGAACGCCAGCGCCAGCCCCGAGAAGTGGCCCTCGGCCAGCACCTGGAAGTCGGCGCTCTCGGCCCGCAGGGTGTCCCCGGAGGCGGCCTTCGCCAGGCCGACGACGATCATCGTGCCGATCCCCAGGATGAACCCGTAGGTCGGGATGGCGAACGCGGTGCCCGACTCGCGCACCCCGCGCAGGTTCAGCAGCGTCAGCAGCACGATCAGCCCGACAGCCAGCAGCACCTTGTGCTCGGCCAGCGAGGTGGCGGCGGACACCAGGTTGGCCACGCCGGCCGACACCGACACGGCGACCGTGAGCACGTAGTCGACGAGCAGGGCGCTGGCGACGGTGAGCCCGGCCTTCGGGCCGAGGTTGGTCATCACGACCTCGTAGTCGCCGCCGCCACTGGGGTAGGCGTGCACGTTCTGCCGGTAGGACGCGACGACCACCAGCATGAGCACGATGACGCAGACCGCGATCCACGGCGCGAAGTGGTAGAAGGCCAGGCCGCCCAGGGAGAGCATGAGCAGGATCTCCTCGGTGGCGTAGGACACCGAGGACATCGCGTCACTGGCGAAGACCGGCAGGGCGATCCGCTTCGGCAGCAGGGTCTGGCTGAGCCGGTCGCTGCCCAGTGGGCGACCGACCGAAATGCGCTTCAGCCGGTCCGCAAGCGCCACGGCGCCGATTCTAGCCACCGGATTCGGACGGGCGGTGGCGCCGCCGGCAGGCGGGTGAGCTGGGCTGTCCCCGCGGTGGCCCAGGTCGCCCGTCGACCCGTGCGCTGGCCCAGGACTACGCTTTCCGCCATGCACGTGGTGATCCTCGGGTGCGGCCGGGTGGGCTCGGCGCTCGCGCTCGAGGTCGAGCGGTTCGGGCACACCGTCGCCGTCATCGACCAGGAGCCGCGCGCGTTCCAGCGGCTGCCGGCGTCGTTCACCGGCCGGATGGTCACCGGGGTGGGCTTCGACCGGGACACGCTGATCGAGGCCGGGATCGAGAAGGCGGAGGCCTTCGTCTCGGTGTCCAGCGGCGACAACTCGAACATCATCGCCGCCCGGGTGGCCAGGGAGATGTTCGGCGTGCGGCGGGTGGTGGCCAGGATCTACGACCCCCGCCGGGCCGAGGTCTACGAGCGGCTCGGGATCCCGACCGTCGCCACCGTGCGCTGGACCCGGGACCAGATGCTGCGCCGGCTGCTGCCGGAGGCGGTCACCCCGGAGTGGGAGGAGCCGTCCGGCCGGGTGGTGATCACCCAGCTCTCCCCGGACAGCGGCTGGGTCGGCCGGCCGGTCAGCGAGCTCGAGCGGGCCGCCGGGATCCGGGTCGCCTGCGTGACCCGCTACGGGGAGGGCCTGATCCCGGACGCGCGCACGGTGGTGCAGGACGGCGACATCCTGCACGCGGCCGTGGCGCGGGGCCGCGCCGCCGAGGCGGACGCGATCGTGCGCTCCGCGCCCGAGCCGGACTGATCATCACTGCCGACGGGAGCTGGGATGGGCCGCAGGGTTGTGACGATCGCCGGCGCCGGCAAGGTCGGCCGGTCGATCGCCGCCGAGCTGCTGGAGAACGGCCGCGAGGTGCTGCTCATCGAGCGCGACCAGCAGAAGATCCGACCGGAGGCGGTGCCGGGCGCCCGCTGGCTGCGGGCCGACGCCTGCGAGCTGTCGTCGCTGGAGACCGCTGGGCTCGCCGAGTGCGCGGTGATGGTGGCCGCGACCGGCGACGACAAGGTCAACCTGGTGGTGTCGCTGCTGGCCAAGACGGAGTTCGGGGTGCCGCGGGTGGTCGCCCGGGTGAACCACCCGAAGAACGAGTGGCTGTTCACCGAGGCGTGGGGGGTCGACGTCGCCGTCTCCGCGCCGCGCATGCTGACCGCGCTGGTCGAGGAGGCGGTCAGCGTGGGCGACCTGGTCCGGCTGATGAAGTTCCGCCAGTCCGACGCCTCGCTGGTGGAGCTCACGCTGACCGAGGACTCGCCGGTGGCCGGCCAGCCCATCGGGGAGCTGTCGCTGCCCACGGACGCCGCGCTGGTGGTCATCCTGCGCGACGGGCAGGCCGTGGTGCCCTCGCCGGACAGCACGCTGGAGACGGGTGACGAGGTGCTCGCCGTGGCCGTCACGCCCGAGGCCGAGGAGGCCCTCGGCCGGCTGCTCGGCGCCTCCCCAGCGTCCGCCTGAGCGCGCCCGCCGCAGCCCGCGGGCCAGGGAGCTGCGTCAGTCCTGGTGGCGGTTGGTGTCGGAGGCCTGGCTCGCCGCCGCTGCGGCGACCCTCGCCGAGCCGGGCTTCGGGCCGTAGCGGGCCGGCGGGGCGATCCGGCGCACGATCGCGACCGTGGCGACCACGGCCAGGCCGAACAGCGGCAGGCCGAGCGCGATGTTCGCCGCCGCCAGCCAGCCCTCCTCCCCCGCCAGGTAGAGCACGCCCTGGATGCCGAACCGCAGGGCGAACACCGCGATCCAGACCCCGGTCGCCCACCAGGCGGCGCGGCGCATGTCCGGGTCGTGCCGCCAGCGGGAGTAGCGCGGGTCGAGGCCGGCCATGACGTAGCCGGCGAGCGGCCGGCCGACCAGCAGCGAGCCGACGCCGATCGCGATCGACGCCGCGTTCTTCAGGATGCTGGGGAGGAAGTAGTCCTTCGCCGAGCCGGTGCGCGACGCCACGAAGGCGGCCACGCCGACGGCGAGCAGGCCGGAGAAGGCCTGCTGCTTCGGCTCGCGGCGGGCGATCCGCAGCACGAAGATCACCACGGCGACGACGACCGCGGTCACGATGCCCGCGGTCAGCCCGGCCTCCGCGTTCACCATCACGAACGCGACCGTCGGCAGCGCGCTGTCGACGATCCCCCGCGGGCCGCCGATCGCGTCCGACATCGTGATCTGCATCGGCCCGGCGCCATCCGGGCGGGCGGGCCCGGTCTGGCCGGCCACCGGCCGGTCCTGGGGGCTGGACTGCGCCGGCCGCGGCACGCGGTCGTCGAACTGGCTGGGACGGGGCATGAGGCTCGCGGTCCACCCTCCTGGACGGCACGGTCCGGCGGCGTTCGCCGGCCACTCCCGCCCAGTGTGACAGCCGTGTGGCGCGAGCCCCGCCCAGCGGCGCCGCCGGCAACCCGCCGCCGGCCGGGACCGGCTACGGGGGCGTGGGCGCCGGGAGCAGCTCGTAGCGCGGATTGAAGATCACCGTTCGCCGTTCGTCCCGGCTGACCCGGCCGAACGCCTTCAGCGAGCGGCCGGCCTCGATCCCGGGGATCTGCCGGCGGCCGAGGAAGACCAGGGTCAGCGAGCCGCTGCCGTCGTAGACCTCGGCCTCCAGCGATGGCCCGCCAGCCCGGTTGCGCACGGTCACTGACCGGATCGTGCCGGCCACGCACGCGTCCTGGTGGTCCTGGCAGGCGCACATCGGCGTGGCGCCCTCGGCCTTGGATGCGCGCTGCAGGTCCTCGGCCTCAAGCTCGTCCTGGGCCGCTGTCAGCCGGTGCAGGGTGCGCCCCCACCAGCCGGGTTGCTCCGCCACGGCTCCTCCGATTCCCGTCACCGCCGCCGCCAACCTGGGGCCAGATGGCCCAGGAGACCTGGCCGGCACTCCCGCGGGGACGTGCCGACATCCGCCGGAAACACCCGCGAAAAGGAGTGTGCACCCAAGAATCGAGTCAGAACACAGGCCGTGTGATAACGATCTCAGGCAGTAAGGCGACAGCTACCGGACGCCCGCACACGGCGCCGGGCCGCGTCGCCGCCGGGCGCTGGCCGCGCTTCGGCGGGGCCACGGCGCCCGGGGCGGACAGCCTCGCGGCCGCCGCGGCGCCGCCCGCGGCCCGGCGTGGCCGCGGCCGCCGCCGGTCAGCGGACCTCGGCGATCCTGGCGCCGGGGACGGGCATCCCCGGCCGGCCGGAGCGGCTGTCGGTGCCCGGGCCGGCCCGCCCGGCGGCCCTGGCGGCGGCCGCGGCCTGGGCGCTCTCGGCCACCTCCTTGGGCAGCCGCAGCGGGAGCGGGTCGCGCACCGGCATGGCCTCCTCGCCGCGGACCACGACCAGCAGCCGCAGGACCTTGTCCAGCAGCGGCGCCTGCGCCGGGTCCAGCGCGCCCGGGCCGGTGAGCACGGCCCGCAGGAACCAGCGCGGCCCGTCGACGCCGATCATCCGCCCGGGGACCACCTGGCCCGGCGTCGGGGTGGGCAGCGTGAGCTCCAGCTCGGGGCCGTACCGGCCGGTGACCGTGCGCGGCTCGCGGCCGCCGGCCCGCAGCTGCTCGATGATGTCGGCGCGGACCGCGTCCCACAGCCCGCTGCTCTTCGGCGCGGCGAAGACCGCGAGCTCCATGGCGCTGCGGCCGTCGGCGACGACGACGCTCATCGGCCGCCCGCTCGACTCCTCGACCTGGAACTGCACCTGGATGCCCTGCAGCGCCGGCACCCGCAGGGCGCCGACATCCAGCCGCTGGACGTCGTCGCGAGGGGCGAGGGCCACGTCGTACGGGCCGTCGGGATCACCAGGCGGGGCCGGTGCCTCGTCCGGTTCCTCGTCGAGCTGGGGCGTCTCGTCGTCCACCCTGTCGCGCCGCTTGCGACCGCGCCGGAAAACCATGGCCTTCCCTCTCCTGCTCCTGCTGTGCTGCCGAGCGGAACTCGACACCCCGGGCCTCGCCGACGGCGGCTGGGACACGCCGCCGGAGGGTCACCGGGCCAGGCCCGGGCCTGCCGGCGCCGTACCCGCCTGGGACGCACCGGCCGGGGCGCCGGCGAACCCGCCGGTCGAGCCGAACCCCCCGTCGCCACGCCCCGAGGCCGGCAGCTCGTCGACCGCGCGAAACGTCGCGTGTTCCACCCGTTGCACCACGAGCTGGGCGATCCGGTCGCCACGCGACAACCGGATCGGCTCGGTCCGGTCCGTGTTGATGAGAACGACTTTGATCTCTCCACGGTATCCGGCATCGACGGTACCGGGTGCGTTGACGACCGAGAGCCCGTGCCGCGCGGCCAGCCCACTGCGCGGGTGGACGAACGCGGCATACCCGGGCGGCAGCGCGATCGCGATCCCCGTCCCGACCACGGCCCGTTCGCCAGGAGCGAGCGTGACGTCCTCGCGGGTCACCAGGTCGGCGCCGGCGTCGAACGGCTGGGCGTAGGTGGGCAGCGGCAGGTCCGGGTCGAGCCGGCGGACCAGCACCTCCACCCCCGCTGGCCCCCCCGGGCCGGCGGGGGGGGGGGTTTTAAAAAAAAGAAGCGGGCGGCGCGATTG
>JADGHD010000116.1 GCA_019689615.1 Frankia sp.
CGGCTTCGAGATCGTGCTCGCCTGCGACCTGATCACGGCGTCACGAACCGCGAAGTTCGGCCTGCCGGAGCCGAAGCGCGGGCTGGTCGCCGGCGCGGGTGGGCTCGTCCGGCTGCACCGGCGGATCCCCTACCACGAGGCGATGCGGCTCGGGCTGACCGGCGCGCTGCTCGACGCCATAGACGCCCACCGGTACGGCCTGGTCAGCGCGCTGACGGAGCCGGGAGGGGCGCTGGCGGCCGCCTGGGCGCTGGCCGCGGAGATCGCGGCGAACGGCCCGCTGGCGGTCCTGGCGACCAAGAAGATCATCGTCGAGTCCGCGGACTGGACGAACGAGGACTGGGCGGCGCGCCAGGCGGCGATCTTCGAGCCGGTCGTCCGCTCCAAGGACGCGATCGAGGGTTCGCGCGCGTTCGCCGAGAAGCGCCCCCCGGTCTGGCGGGGCGAATGAGCACCACGGAGCCGACCCCAATGACCAGCCCCGACGTCACGGACGAGCCGGTTGGCGGCGCAGAGGAGACGATTCCCGAGGACCGGCTGCCGGCGTACTTCTGGCGGGACGAGCAGGGCCGATTCGTGCCAAACGAGGTCGCCGCCGGGCTGTGGGCGCCCAACACGATCAGCGGCCGGATGGTCGGCGGGCTGTTCGGGCACGCGCTCGTCGAGGAGCACGGCGTGCCGGGCTACCGGCTGTCCCGGCTCAACGTCGACCTGTTCCGCTCGATCCCCTACGCCCCGCTGACCGTGAAGACCGAGCTGGTCCGCGCCGGCGGGCGGATCCGGGTCGCCGACGCCCGCATGGAGCACGACGGCAAGCTGATCTCCCGGGCGACCGCCGTCTTCCTGCGCCCGTCGCAGGAGCCGCCGGGCGAGCTCTGGCACGGCGAACGGGTCGATGTGCGTGCGCCGGACCCGAACGTCCCCCATCCGGACATGCCGCCCAACCCGCGGGTCCTGGGCTGGCCGATGCTCGACGACGCCCAGCCGCTGGTCTCGACCGGCGGCACGGAGAAGGTGGCCCGCGGTGGCCGGTGGGTCCGCGACCGGCACGCGATGGTCGCCGGCACCCCGCTGACCCCGCTGATCCGCGCGCTCATGGTCGGCGACATGACCAGCCCGACGGTGCACCGCGGCACGGCCGGCATCCACTTCATCAACACCGACTTCACGCTGGTGCTCACCCGGGAGCCGGTGGGCGAGGTGTTCGGCCTGCTGACGCTCGACCAGCACAGCAACGACGGGATCTCCTGCGGCCTGGCCCACCTCTACGACAGCGCCGGCCTGCTCGGCACCTGCATGACCACCGCGCTGGCCAACGCCGGCCCCCTCGGCGAGTTCGTCAACGACAGCTCGTTCAACCGCCGCGCCGCCGTCCAGCAGCGCATGTCCCCCGAGTAGGACGCCGCCGCGGTTCCGCCGGGCCGCCCGGGCGCGCCTACAGGCCCAGCGCGCGGGCGATCAGCATCTTCTGGACCTCGGATGTGCCCTCGCCGATCTCCAGGATCTTGGAGTCGCGCCAGTGGCGGGCGACCGGGTACTCGTTCATGAAGCCGTAGCCGCCGTGGATCTGGGTGGCCTCGCGGGCGTTGGTCACCGCCGCCTCGGAGGCGAACAGCTTCGCGATCGCGGCCTCCTTCTTGAACGGCAGCCCGGCCTGCATGCGCGCGGCCGCGTCGTAGTAGGCGGTGCGGGCGACGTGCGTCCGCGCCTCCATCTCGGCGATCTTGAACTGGATCGCCTGGTACGCGGCGATCGGCGCGCCAAACGCCTGCCGCTGCTTCGCGTACGCCACCGACTCGTCCACGCAGGCCTGCGCCAGCCCGACCGACAGCGCCGAGATCGCGATCCGGCCCTCGTCGAGGATCCGCAGGAAGTTCGCGTAGCCGCGACCGCGCTCGCCGAGCAGGTTCTCGGCCGGTACCCGGCAGTCGTCGAACGTCAGCGGGTGGGTGTCGGACGCGTGCCAGCCGACCTTCGAGTACGCCGGCTCGACGGTGAAGCCGGGCGTGCCGGACGGGACGATGATCGTTGAGATCTCCGGCTTTCCGGCGGCCGTCCGGCCGGTCACGGCGGTGATGGTGACCAGCGCGGTGATGTCGGTACCGGAGTTGGTGATGAACGCCTTCGACCCGTTGATCACCCACTCGTCGCCGTCCAGGACCGCGGTGGTCCGGGTTCCGCCGGCGTCGCTGCCGGCGCCCGGCTCGGTCAGCCCGAACGCGCCCAGCGCCTGGCCGCTGGCCAGCCGCGGCAGCCACGTCCGGCGCTGCTCCTCGGTGCCGAACCGGTAGATCGGCATGGCGCCGAGCCCGACCCCGGCCTCCAGTGTGATCGCCACCGACGAGTCGGCCCGGGCCAGCTCCTCGATGGCCAGGCACAGGGAGAAGTAGTCCCCGCCCTGGCCGCCGTACTCCTCGGGGAACGGCAGCCCGAACAGCCCCATCTCCCCCATCTGGCGGATGATCTCGTAGGGGAACGTCTTCGTCTCGTCGTGGTACGCGGCGGCCGGGGCGACGACCTCGCGCGCGAACTCCGCGACGGTCTTGCGCAGTGCCGCCTGCTCGTCGGTGAGCCGGGTGTCAGGCATCGGAAAGCTCCTTCGGGCTCGCAAGCTGCTGCGACCTGCACGCGCGGGCGAAACGGGCGGACTCTCGCCGGCCGCCGGCCAACGAACCGCCAGCCCGGCCGGAGGGCGGGCCGCCCGGCCCGCCGCCCGCGTCCCTGGT
Source organism: Frankia sp. (assembly GCA_019689615.1). Lineage (GTDB taxonomy): Bacteria > Actinomycetota > Actinomycetes > Frankiales > Frankiaceae > Pseudofrankia. Next base: position 2,727 of record JADGHD010000116.1, read on the forward strand.
CATGAGGCCGCTCCCGACGACGCGGCGCCGGCCACGGCTGGCGTACCGGCACCGGCGTCGTCCGGCCCGACGGCCGGCTCGACGACGGCGAGGAGCGCGTCGAGCGCGACCCGGCTGCCGACGCTGACCAGGACGTCCTTCACCACTCCCGGCACCGACGCGGTGACCGCGTGCTCCATCTTCATCGCCTCGACGACAACCAGCCGCTGCCCCGCGGCGACCACGTCACCGGCGGCGACGTCGACCCCGATGACCGTGCCGGGCATGGGGCTGCGGGCCTGCCCGTCGCCCGCCGCCGCGGCGGCCGCGCCGGGCTCGCGCACCCACTCGGCCAGCGGCCACGCCGCCCCACCACTGCCGACCCACAGCACGCCAGCGGCCGGGTCCTCGGCGACGTACCAGCGGCTGGTCACCCCGTCGAGCGTGACGAGCAGGTGTTCGACCGCGCCCGCGACGTCCGGGTCCGCCGGCACGCGGGTGACGGACGCGGCGATCGGCGTCCGCTGGTCGATCCGTACCCAGGCATCGTCCGGCGTCCCCCGCGCCGCCACCCGGGTCCGCGCGCCGCCGCCCGCGTCGACCGTCCAGGTCAGCCAGGCGGGCTCGCCGACGCGCCAGCCCGACGGGATGTCCCACGGGTCGACGACGGGCCCGGGCGGCTGCAGGCGCAGCAGCCGCGCCAGCGCGTACGCCGCCAACGCCGCCGCCGTCGGCCCCAGCGCCGCCGGCGCCGCGGCGGCGGGAGCCGGGGCGGCGGCCGGGCCGGCCGCCGCCGGGCCGGACGGCCCGCGGACGGCGGCGGCGGTCGCGAGGTGGCGCTCGACGAGCCCGGTGTCCAGGTCGCCCGCGCGCACGTCCGGGTGGGCGAGCAGGCCCCGCAGGAAGCCGATGTTCGTGGTCACACCCAGCAGCACGGTGCCGGCGAGCGCGGCGTCGAGCCGGCGCAGCGCGCCCGCCCGGTCCGGCGCCCAGGCGATCACCTTCGACAGCATCGGGTCGTAGTCGGTGCCGACCACCGTGCCGACGCTGATTCCGGAGTCGACCCGCACGCCCTCGCCGGCCGGCTCGGCAAGGGCGAGGATCTCGCCGCCGGTCGGCAGGAAGCCGCGAGCCGGGTCCTCGGCGTAGACGCGGGCCTCGATGGCGTGACCGGTGAGTCTGACGTCGCGCTGGCGCAGGCGCAGCGGCTCGCCCGCGGCGACCCGCAGCTGCTCGGCGACCAGGTCGATGCCGGTGACCAGCTCGGTCACCGGGTGCTCGACCTGCAGCCGGGTGTTCATCTCCAGGAAGTAGAAGGTGTGCGGTTCGTCGGCCGGGACGAGGAACTCCACGGTGCCGGCGCCGACGTAGCCGACCGCGGCGGCAGCGGCGACGGCCGCGGCGCCGATCCGCTCCCGCGTCTCGGGATCGAGCAGCGCCGACGGCGCCTCCTCGATGATCTTCTGATGGCGCCGCTGCAGGCTGCACTCGCGCTCGCCGAGGTGGATGACGTTGCCGTGGGCGTCGGCGAGGATCTGCACCTCGATGTGGCGGGGCCGGTCGACGTAGCGCTCGACGAACAGGGTGTCGTCGCCGAACGCGCTCGCCGCCTCCCGCCGGGCCGCGGCGACCGCATCCGCGAGCTGCTCGGCCGAGCGGACGACGCGCATCCCCTTCCCGCCGCCACCGGCCGACGGCTTGAGGAGGACCGGGTAACCGATCTCCTCGGCCGCGGCGGCCAGTGCCGCGGTGTCCATCCCCGGCTCGGCCCGTCCGGGCACGACCGGCACGCCAGCCTCGATCATCGCCCGCTTGGCGGCGATCTTGTCGCCCATCACCTCGACGGCGTGGGCGGGCGGGCCGACGAAGACGATCCCCTGCTCGGCGCACGCCGCCGCGAACGCGGCGTTCTCCGACAGGAAGCCGTAGCCCGGGTGGATCGCCCCCGCGTCGGTCGCCCAGGCCGCGGCGAGCACCGCGGAGGCGTTCAGGTAGGACTCGCGGGCCGGCGCGGGACCGATCCGGACCGCGACGTCCGCCTCCTGAACGTGCCGGGCCCCCGCGTCAGCGTCCGAGTAGACGGCGACGGACCGGATCCCCAGCGACCGGAGCGTGCGGATCACCCGGACCGCGATCTCCCCCCGGTTCGCCACCAGCACCGTGTCGAACATCGATCCCGCCACCTCTACATCCGGAAGACGCCATACCCGCGGTCGCCCAGCGGGGCGTTCGCCGCGACCGAGAGCGCCAGTCCCAGGACGGTCCGGGTGTCGGCCGGGTCGATCACGCCGTCGTCCCACAACCGGGCGGTCGAGTAGTACGGGCTGCCCTGGGTCTCGTACTGGTCCCGGATCGGCTTGCGGAAGGCTTCCTCGTCCTCGGCCGGCCACTCGACGCCCTTGGCCTCGAGCTGGTCGCGCCGGATGGTGGCGAGCACCGCGGCCGCCTGGTCGCCGCCCATCACCGAGATCCGCGCGTTCGGCCACATCCACAGGAACCGCGGCGAGTACGCCCGTCCGCACATGGAGTAGTTGCCCGCCCCGAACGACCCACCGATGACGACCGTGAACTTCGGCACCCGGGCGCAGGCGACCGCGGTGACCATCTTCGCGCCGTGCTTGGCGATGCCCCCGGCCTCGTACTCCCGGCCGACCATGAACCCGGTGATGTTCTGCAGGAACACCAGCGGGATCGCCCGGGCATCGCACAGCTCGATGAAGTGGGCGCCCTTCAGCGCCGACTCGGAGAACAGGACGCCGTTGTTGGCGATGATCCCGACCGGGTGCCCGTGGATCCTGGCCGTGCCGCAGACCAGGGTCGACCCGTACTCCCGCTTGAACTCGGCGAACCGGCTGCCGTCCACGATCCGGGCGATGACCTCGCGCACGTCGTACGGGATCTTCGGGTCGGTCGGAACGGCCGCGTACAGCGTCGACGGGTCGACGGCCGGCGGCTCGGTCGGCGCGACGTCCCACGGCCGGGGCAGCCGCGGCCCCACCGAGGCGACGATCTGCCGGACGATCCGCAGCGCGTCCGCGTCGTCCTCGGCGAGATGGTCGGTCACCCCGGAGGTACGCGAGTGCAGCAGCCCGCCGCCCAGCTCCTCCGCCGAGACGACCTCCCCGGTCGCCGCCTTCACCAGCGGCGGCCCACCCAGGAAGATCGTGCCCTGGTCCCGCACGATCACGGCTTCGTCGCTCATCGCCGGCACGTACGCCCCACCGGCGGTACACGACCCAAGCACCGCGGCGATCTGCGGGATGCCGATCTTCGACATCGTCGCCTGGTTGTAGAAGATCCGCCCGAAGTGCTCCCGGTCCGGGAAGACCTCGTCCTGGCGCGGCAGGAAGGCCCCACCCGAGTCCACCAGGTAGATGCACGGCAGCCGGTTGTGCAGCGCCACTTCCTGGGCACGCAGGTGCTTCTTCACCGTCATCGGGTAGTACGTGCCCCCCTTGACGGTGGCGTCGTTCGCGACGATCACGCACTCGCGCCCGGCGACCCGCCCGATCCCGGTGATGATCCCGGCCCCCGGCGCCTCCCCGTCGTAGAGCCCGTCCGCCGCCAGCGGCGAGAGCTCCAAGAACGGACTGCCGCGATCAAGCAGCCCGTCCACCCGGTCGCGCGGCAGCAGCTTGCCGCGCTCCAGGTGCCGCCGCACCGCGGCCTGCGGCCCCTGCCGCGCCGCCGCGATCTTCTCCCGCAGCTCGGCCACCAGCTCCCGGTGCCGCCGCGCGTTCGCCATGCCCTCAGCCGAGTCCGCATCGACCCGACTGCTCAGCACCGCACCCGCCGCCGGCCCGAACGGATGCGCCGCCAGGTTAGTGGCCGCTAACATGCCGCCCAGGTTAGCGCCGGCTAACCGCGGTCGCTAGTTCCGCGACGTCAGGAGCGCCGACGTCACAGTCGATCAAGCTCATGAGAGCGGACCCGCTTGCTCCGCAACAGGCATTCCGCCGTGCGGTCCGCGCTCGGGAAGCGACCGGCGCGCGCTCGGAACCGAGATCGGCGACGGGCGCCACAGGAACCGGTAACGCCTCACGCAGCCCCGGAGAGGCACGGCGCGGCATCAACCGATCGACCGCGTCGGCCAGCCATAGGCGAGCCGCGGTTCCAGCCCTCCTTCCTGCGGCCGGAAAGCCGCAGGAAGGAGGGCGACCACGCCGAACCGACTCGAACACGTGCGGAGGATGCCCGCAGGCCCTTCACTCCACTTCCTGACGCTCTGATGGGGAGTGCCTACGGATCGCGCTTGTCGCCGGGCGATCTATGCTTGCAATCCTTGCGTGGACTGCGGCTCCTGGGGGGATAGCCCGTGGACGAGCGGCTGAGCAACCTTGCGAAGGCATCACCGAACTTCGGTCGTCTATATCCGATCAAGCCGCTGCTGTCGCTCTGCGGGGCGCTCGCCGAGGCGACCGTCTTCACGAACTCCAATGCCTCGCTGGTCCACGCGGGGCAGTTCGGGGAGATCCTGGCCGAGGAGCTGATCACGCGCTTCGGCATGCGTTGTGACGGCGACCGCCAGGTCGACCGGCTGAAGGCGCTGACGAAGGCCGGTGCGCTCGGCCCGGAGACCCGGGACCTGTTCGACCAGATTCGCCAGGACCGCAACCGGGCGGCCCACCGGTATCTGTTCGACACCACGCGGGCGCTGGCCGCCGTCCAGGCCTGCTACAAGCTCGGCATCTGGTACCACGACGCGGTGGAGGGGCGCCGAACGGTCCCCGAGTTCGTCCCGCCCACCGACCCGGGCGAGAGCGCCATCGCCAACCCGGCCGAGCTGGCGGAGCTTCGGGAGGCTCTCGAGGCCCACCGGCAGGCGCTGACCGAAGCCCGGATGCGACTGTCGGAGCTGGACGCCGAGCGCAAGGCGCGGATGGCGGCCGAGAGCCTCATCGCCAGCGCCGAGGCGAACCGACGCGTCCTGCTGGAACAGCTCGCTCAGGCCTCCGCGCAGGTGGAAGAGCTGCGCAGGGCTCAGCGGCGGGCGTTCGAGGCAGAGCGCCGACAGCCGAAGAAGGTAGATGCCTCCGCCCGGGACAACTTCATCCGGCTCGCCAACCGGCCGGCGCCGCTCAACGAGGTGCAGTCGCGCCGCCGGATCGACGCGATGCTGCGCCAGGCCGGCTGGATCGTCCAGGACCGGGCGGACCTGAATCCCCGTGCCGGCAGGGGCGTGGCCGTGCGGGAGTTCCCGGTAGCCACCGGCCGGGCCGACTACGTGCTGTTCGTCGACGAAAAAATCGTCGGCGTGATCGAGGCGAAGCGCGAGGGCGACCTGCTGTCCGCGGCTGTCGAGCAGAACGACCGCTACGCCGCCGGAGCGGCCAAGGACGACAGCCTGCGAGTCTGGCGCAAGGGCGAGCCGTTCGCCTTCCGCTACGCGACCACTGGTACCGAGACCTACTTCCTCAACCGTCTCGACCCCGACGCCCGCTCCCGCGAGGTCTTCCACTTCCACCGCCCAGAGACGATCGCCGAGTGGATGGCCCGCGCGGACGAGACTCCGGACGTCCCGACCCTGCGGGCCGCGTTCCGCCAGCTTCCGGAACTGGAGGAACACGGGCTGCGGCGCGCGCAGATCGAGGCGATCAGAGGCTTGGAGGCGTCGCTCGCCCGCGACCAGCCGCGGGCGCTGATCCAGATGGCGACCGGTGCGGGCAAGACCTACACCGCCGTGCAGCAGAGCTACCGGCTGCTCAAGTACGCGAAGGCCCGCCGGATCCTCTTCCTCGTCGACCGCAACAACCTGGGCACGCAGGCCTACGGCGAGTTCGACCGATTCACGACACCGGACGACGGCCGGAAGCTGTCGGAGCTTTACAACATCAACCTGTTGGGCCCGGCGGGGCTGAGGGACAGCTCGGCGGTCGTCATCTGCACGATCCAGCGGATGTACAAGCTCCTGCGGGGCGAGCCGCTCCTGGCCGAGGATGACCCGTCCGACGACAACGACTATGAGGGCATCGACCGGCCGGTCGAGGTGACCTATAACCCGAGGGTCCCGATCGAGGCCTTCGACCTGATCATCGTGGACGAGTGCCATCGGTCGATCTACGGCCTGTGGCGGAGCGTGCTGGAGTACTTCGACGCCCACATCGTCGGTTTGACCGCTACGCCCACGCTGCAGACGCTCGGGTTCTTCCGTCGCAACCTGGTCGCCGAGTACACCTACCCCCAGGCTGTCGCCGACGGCGTGAACGTCGACTTCGACCTCGTCCGCATCCGCACGGACCTACGGGACAAGGGCACCGCGACCATCGACGCCGGTACGACGGTGCAGATCCGTGACCGGGCGAGCCGGGCAAAGCGCTACGAGCAGCTCGACGACGACTTCACGTACACGACCAGCCAGATCGGCCGGTCCGTCGAGTCCGTCGACGAGATCCGCGCCGTGCTGACGGTCTACCGGGACAACTGGCAGAAGTGGTTTCCCGGACGCAAGGAGCTCCCCAAGACCTTGATCTTCACCGTGAGCGAAGTCCACGCCGAGAGCGTGCTCGCCCAGGTCAAGGAGGTCTTCGGCCGCGGCGACGACTTCGCCAAGAAGATCACCTACCGGAGCCGGCAGGCCGGGGAGGACCCGAAGGGCCTGATCCGGGAGATGCGGACCTCCCCCAGGCTGCGGGTCGCGGTGACTGTCGACATGATCGCCACCGGGACCGACATCAAGGCGCTCGAGGTCCTGCTGTTCCTCCGGGACATCCGGAGCGCCGTGTTGTTCGAGCAGATGAAGGGCCGGGGCGCACGCACGATCGACGCTACCGAGCTGGCCGAGGTCACACCCGGGGCCGACGGGGCCGTGCGCAAGGACCGGTTCATCCTGATCGACGCGGTCGGGATCACCGAGTGGCCGCTCGTCGATGCGAAGCCGGTCGCCGCGAAGTCCGAGAACCAGGTGTCGCTGCGGGAGCTGCTGGAGAAGGCCGGCAGCGGCTCGATCAACGCGAGCGAGGCCGAGATCCTCGCCGGCAGGCTCGCCCGGCTCAACCATCAGCTGACCGAGGACGAGCGCGCGCAGCTCACTCGGCTCGCGGGTGGGAAGTCTCTCACCGAGATCGCGAGCGAGATCATCCAGGCCGTCGACCCCGACCGGCAGGAGGCGGCCCGGGCGGAGGGCGGGCCGGCCGCAGCCCAGCAGCTCATCGTGGACGCGGTCGCCACGCTGACCGAGCATCCGCAGCTACGCCGGACGATCCTGGAGATTCGCCGCGCCAAGGACTACCTGATCGACGAGACGACCGCGGTGAAGGTCACGGGTGTCGTCGAGGTGCCCCGGCAGGAACGGGCCCAAGAGCAGATCGACAAGTGGCGCCAGCTCCTCAGGAAGGAGCGGGACCGGATCGACGCGATCACCATCGCCCTCGCCAGACCGCGCACCGTGCCGCCCGACCAGGCGTACGACGCGCTCAAGGATCTGGCGACGACGATCCAGCGTCCCCCGCTGGCCTGGACACCGACCACCCTATGGACGTACTACGAGGACCTGGGCGTCGCCGTGACCCTCGGTGGCCGCGAGGCCGGCATCCCCGATCTCATCTCCCTCATCCGGTATGAGTTGGGGGTGGACGACACACTGCAGCCCTACCGGGACACCGTCGAGGAGCGCTTCCAGGCCTGGCTCCTGCGCCAGCAGCAAGCAGGCGTGACCTTCACTGACGACCAGATGTGGTGGCTGTACAAGATCCGCGACGTGGTCACAACTGACATCGGCATCAGTACGAACGTCTTCAACGCGGAGCCCTTCAAGGGGAGAGACGGCGGCCGAGGTTTCCGGGTGGCGTTCCCCGACCACGACGTCCGATCGCTGGTAGATGAGCTGAATCGAGAATTGGCTTGAGTGCGACGAGTGAGGGTGACCTGCCGCCGGGATGGACAGTCGCTCCTCTCGGTTCGGTTGCCGAGACGACGTTGGGTAAGATGCTCGATAAGAGCCGGTCTACAGGGCGACATCTCGTCCCGTACCTGCGGAACGTCAACGTCCAATGGGGACGCATCGCTCTCGATGACGTATTCACAATG
>JADGHD010000117.1 GCA_019689615.1 Frankia sp.
GGCCCGCGGCGGCTGCCGCGGCGGCGGTGGTCCCGCCCCCGGCGGCCGCGCCCGCGGCGCCGGGCGGGCCAGCGGGGGCGAGCCCAGCGGCGGCGGCGACGCCAGCGGCGGCGGCGAGCCCAGCGGCGGCGGCGAAGCCGGCGGACAGGCCGGCGCGGCGGCCGGCCCCGGCACCGGTGGGCGCCGAGGCCCGGCTGAGCGTGGGCCAGCTGCTCGGGCGGCTGGCGAGCTGGGACTTCGGGGTGATCCTGCTGACGGTGCTGGTCATCGCGATCGCGTCTGGCGCGGTCGACAACTTCGGCACCTCGCGGAACTTCACCTTCCTGGTGCTCGACCTGCTGCCGATCGCGCTGATCGCGCTGCCGATGACGATGATCATCGTGACTGGCGAGATCGACCTGTCCGTGGCCAGCATGCTCGGCCTGTGCAGCGCCGTCATGGGCTGGCTGTGGACCCAGGGGATGACGATCGAGACGATCATGCCGCTGTGCGTGCTGCTCGGCGCGGTGCTCGGCGCGGTGAACGGAATCTTCGTGACCGTGTTCAAGCTGCCCTCGCTCGCCGTCACGATCGGCACGATGGCGCTGTTCAGGGGCCTGGCCTTCGTCGTCCTCGGTGACACCGCCGTCGCGGACTTCCCGCGGGACTTCACCCGCTGGGTGACCGGGACGATCGGCGACACCTGGATCCCGAACGTGCTGCTGATCCTGGTCCCGCTGGCCGTCGTCTTCGGGTTGGTCCTGCACGCCACCCCGGTCGGGCGCTCGGTCTTCGCCTCCGGCGCCGCCGACCAGGCCGCGCGCTTCTCCGGGATCCGGGTCGACGCGCTGAAGTTCTGGCTGTACGTGGTGTCCGGCGCCGTCGCCGGGCTGGCCGGCGTGCTGTGGACGCTGCGCTACTCCAGCGCCCGGGCGGACAACGGCGCCGGCCTTGAGCTGGCCGTCGTCGCCGCGGTGCTGCTCGGCGGCGTGTCGATCTTCGGCGGCCGGGGCACCCTGCCGGGCGTGCTCGGCGGCGTGGTCCTGCTGACCGCGCTGCACAACGCCCTGCGGCTGTCCGACGTGGCCGGCGACTCCCTCAACGTCGTCACCGGCGCCCTGCTCATCGTGTCGGTGCTGCTGCCCAACGCGGTCCAGTGGGGCCGCGACCTGTTCACCGCGCGGGCGCGCGACCGCGCCGGCCCCGCGGCATCCCCCAGCCCGTCGCCACCCGGCTGACGGCCCTCTGGCGGCCAGGCCTGTCGCTCCCCGCGCCCCGCGCGGTGACCGGCTCCGGTCCGCCTACCCCAGTTCGAACGCTGTGAGTAACAAGTCGTCACGTGAAGTGACTGCTGTCTCCGTCCGACTTTCCAGCCCAGCCGCTCGCCGCCGGAAGGCAACCCATCAGCACCCACCCGGCGGCCATTCCCAGAAGGGGCCCACCATGAGTCCACGCCGGTCCAGAAGGCTCGTCGCTCCGGCGGCAGCGATCCTCGCGTTAACGGTTGGTCTGGCCGCCTGCGGCGGTACCTCCCGGGACGACGCCAGCTCCGGCAGCGGCGGGGAGCAGCCGGGCGCTGGCGCGTCCGCCAACCCGAACGCCGAGCTGCAGGAGGGCGTGAGCGTCGCGTTCCTGCCCAAGCAGCTCAACAACCCGTACTTCGACGTCGTCGCCGGCGGCGGCGAGGAGGCCCTCGAGGAGCTCCAGGGCGAGTACAAGCTGGTCGGGCCGACAGAGGCCACCGCGTCCTCGCAGGTCAGCTTCATCAACACGCTGATCCAGCAGCAGCAGGACGTCATCGCGATCTCGGCGAACGACCCGAACGCGGTCTGCCCGGCGCTCAACGACGCGGCCGAGGCCGGCACCAAGATCGTCACCTTCGACTCCGACACCGCCAAGGAATGCCGGGACGTCTTCATCAACCAGGCGACCACCCAGGGCATCGGCGAAACGCTGGTGAAGATGACCAGCGACCTGATCGGTGGCCAGGGTGAGATCGCGATCCTGTCGGCCACGCCGAACGCGACGAACCAGAACGCCTGGATCGAGGTCATGCAGGAGGAGCTGAAGAAGCCGGAGTACGCCGGCATCACCCTGGTCGACATCGTCTACGGCAACGACGACGACCAGACCTCCTTCCAGCAGGCCCAGGGGCTGCTGCAGTCGCACCCGAACCTGAAGGCGATCGTCTCGCCGACCACCGTCGGCATCTCGGCGACCGCCCGCTACGTCAGCGGCTCCAGCTACAAGGGCAATGTCGTGGTGACGGGCCTGGGCACCCCCAACCAGATGCGCGAGTACGTCAAGGACGGCACCGTCGAGGCGTTCGCGCTGTGGAACCCGGCCGACATCGGCTACCTGGCCGCCTACGCGGGTGTCGCGCTCGTCTCCGGCCAGATCACCGGTGCCGAGGGCGAGACGTTCACGGCCGGCAAGCTCGGTGAGTACACGATCGGCGCCGACGGCGAGATCGTGCTCGGCCCGCCGACCATCTTCAACGCCGAGAACATCGACGACTTCGACTTCTGACCGGTTGGCCGGGCCCGGCGCGTGGCGGCACCGGGCCCGGCTCCCACCCCGCCAGCGGCAAGGAGGATCGCCATGCGCCGGTACTGCTTCTGCCTGCAGGTCCGGCCCGAACGAATGGAGGAATACGTCGAGCGGCACCGGGCCGTCTGGCCGGAGATGCTCGACGCGCTGCACGCGGCCGGCTGGCACAACTACTCCCTCTTCCTGCGAGACGACGGCCTGCTGATCGGCTACGTCGAATCGCCGGACCTGGCGGCCGCGCAGGCGGCGATGGCCGCCACCGAGGTGAACGCCCGCTGGCAGAAGGAAATGGCGCAGTACTTCACCGGCATCGACGGCCGCGGCCCCGACGAGGCGATGCTGTTACTGACCGAGGTCTTCCACCTCGACTAGGGACCCCGTCCGGTCCCCGCGCTTCCCCGCGTTTGCCGCGTGCGTTCCGCCGCACGCCGCGGTTCCCCCTGCACTCAGGCGCCTTCCGTCGCGCCCGCGCCGGCGCCCGACCCGAGGAGTGTGATGACGATGCCGAACCTGGCGGACGTGAAGGCAGGGCTGCGTTCGCTGGAGATCGAGACGCCCTCCTGGGCGTACGGCAACTCCGGCACCCGGTTCAAGGTGTTCCCGCAGCCGGGCGTTCCCCGCAACCCGTACGAGAAGATCAGCGACGCCGCGCAGGTGCACCGGCACACCGGCAGCGCGCCCAGCGTCGCGCTGCACATCCCCTGGGACCGGGTCGACGACTACAGCGAGCTCGCCGCCTACGCCAAGGACCTCGGCGTGCGGATCGGCGCGATCAACTCGAACGTCTTCCAGGACAACGACTACAGGCTGGGCAGCGTCACCAACCCGGACCCGAAGATCCGCCAGAAGGCGCTGAACCACCTGCTGGAATGCGTCGACATCATGGACGTGACCGGCTCGCGTGACCTGAAGCTGTGGTTCTCCGACGGGCTGAACTACCCCGGCCAGGACGACCTGCGCGACCGGCAGGACCGGCTCGCCGAGGCCCTGCATGCGGTGTACGAGCGGCTCGGCGACGGCCAGCGCATGCTGCTCGAGTACAAGCTGTTCGAGCCGGCGTTCTACGCCACCGACATTCCGGACTGGGGCACGTCGTACGCCCACTGCGTCGAGCTCGGCCCGAAGGCGACGGTCTGCATCGACACCGGCCACCACGCCCCGGGCACGAACATCGAGTTCATCGTCGCGTTCCTGCTGCGGGCCGGGAAGCTCGGCGCGTTCGACTTCAACTCGCGGTTCTACGCCGACGACGACCTGATGGTCGGCTCGGCGGACCCGTTCCAGCTTTTCCGAATCATGAACGAGATCGTCCGCGCCGACGCGTTGGCGTCCGGGATCGCGTTCATGCTCGACCAGTGCCACAACATCGAGCCGAAGATTCCCGCCGTCATCCGCTCGGTGATGAACGTCCAGGAAGCCACCGCAAAGGCGCTGCTGGTCGACCGGGACGCGCTGCGCGCCGCGCAGCAGGCCGGTGACGTGCTCGGCGCGAACGCGGTGCTGATGGACGCCTACAACACCGACGTCCGCCCGCTGCTCGCCGAGCTGCGCGCCGAGTCCGGCCTTCACCCCGACCCGCTCGCCGCCTACCGCGCGTCCGGCTACTTCGAGCGGATCGTCACCGAACGCGCCGAGGGCCAGCAGGCCGGCTGGGGCGCCTGACCGACGAGCCGCGCCGCCCACGCGGGCGCGCCGGGGAGAAGCCGCCCACGAGGGCGAACCGGGGGAGAAGGAGAGGAGAGCCATGAGCGCGCAGGGCCAGGACCCCACCGCCGCGACGGTGGTCGACGAGCTGCTGGCCCGGTCGAACCGGCTCGGGTCGGACCCGCGGAACACCAACTACGCCGGCGGGAACACCTCGGCCAAGGGCACGGCGACCGACCCGGTCACCGGCGGGCCGGTCGAGCTGCTGTGGGTGAAGGGCTCCGGCGGCGACCTCGGCACGCTGACCGCCTCCGGGCTCGCGGTGCTGCGGCTGGACCGGCTGCGGGCGCTGGTCGACGTCTACCCGGGCGAGGACCGTGAGGACGAGATGGTCGCCGCGTTCGACTACTGCCTGCATGGCCGTGGCGGCGCCGCCCCGTCGATCGACACCGCGATGCACGGCCTGGTCCCCGCGGCGCACGTCGACCACCTGCACCCCGACGCCGGGATCGCGCTGGCGACCGCCGCGGACGGCGAGCGGCTGACGGCCGAGTGCTTCGGCGACCGGGTGGTCTGGGTGCCCTGGCGGCGTCCCGGCTTCCAGCTCGGCCTGGACATCGCCGAGGTCGCCCGCGCCCACCCGCAGGCGATCGGCGTCATCCTCGGCGGGCACGGCATCACCGCCTGGGGCGCGACGTCCGCCGAGTGCGAGGCGAACTCGCTGGAGATCATCAACACCGCCGCCCGGTTCCTCGCCGAGCGCGGCCGGCCCGACCCGTTCGGCGCGCCCATCCCCGGTTACGAGCCGCTGCCGCCGGCCGAGCGCCGCGCCCGGGCCGCGGCGCTGTTCCCCCTGCTGCGGGGCCTGGCCTCCACCGACTCCTTCGCGAGCACCGGGCGCGCCCAGGTCGGCCACTTCAACGACGACGACGTCGTGCTGGACTTCCTCGCCCACGAGCGCCACCCGGCGCTCGCCGCGCTCGGCACCTCCTGCCCCGACCACTTCCTGCGCACCAAGGTCCGCCCGCTGGTGCTCGACCTGCCGCCGACCGCGCCGCTGGCCGACGTCACCGCCCGGCTACGCGAGCTGCACGCCGCCTACCGCGAGGACTACCGCGCGTACTACGAGCGGCACGCCACCCCGGACAGCCCGCCGATTCGCGGCGCCGACCCGGCGATCGTGCTGGTCCCCGGCGTCGGGATGTTCTCCTTCGGCCGGGACAAGCAGACCGCGCGGGTCGCTGGCGAGTTCTACGTCAACGCGATCAACGTCATGCGCGGCGCCGAGTCCGTGTCGACGTACGCACCGATCGACGAGGCGGAGAAGTTCCGGATCGAGTACTGGGCGCTGGAGGAGGCCAAGCTCGCCCGGATGCCCAGGCCACGGCCGCTGGCCGGCCGGGTCGCGCTGGTCACCGGCGGCGGCTCGGGCATCGGCCGGGCCACCGCCCGCCGGCTGGCCGCCGAGGGCGCCTGCGTGGTCGTCGCCGACCGTGACCTCGCCGCCGCCGAGAAGGTCGCCGCCGAGATCGGCGCCGGCGCCCACCAGCCCACCGACCGGGCGGTCGCCGTCGCCGTCGACGTCACCGACGAGGCGCAGGTCGCCGCGGCGCTCGCGGCCGCGGCGCTGGCGTTCGGCGGGGTCGACCTCGTCGTCAACAACGCCGGCCTGTCGATCTCCAAGCCGCTGCTGGAGACCACCGTCGCCGACTGGGACGTCCAGCACGACGTCATGGCCCGCGGCTCGTTCCTGGTCTCCCGGGAGGCCGCCCGGCAGATGATCGAGGAGGGCCTCGGCGGCGACATCGTCTACATCGCCAGCAAGAACGGCGTGTTCGCCGGCCCGAACAACATCGCCTACGGCGCAGCCAAGGCCGATCAGGCCCACCAGGTCCGGCTGCTGGCCGCCGAGCTCGGCGAGCACGGCATCCGGGTCAACGGGATCAACCCCGACGGCGTCGTCCGCGGCTCCGGCATCTTCGCCGGTGGCTGGGGCGCGCAGCGCGCCGCGGTCTACGGCGTCCCCGAGTCCGAGCTCGGCGCGTTCTACGCCAGGCGCACCCTGCTCAAGCGGGAGGTGCTGCCCGAGCACGTCGCCAACGCCGTCATCGCGCTCACCGGCGGCGAGCTGTCCCACACCACCGGCCTGCACATCCCGGTCGACGCGGGTGTGGCGGCGGCGTTCCTGCGATGAGCCTGTTCGTCGCGGTGGACCTGGGCGCCTCCAGCGGGCGGTTGATCGCCGCCGAGGTCGGCCAGGGGCGCGTCGACGTCCGGGAGGCACACCGTTTCCCGAATCACCCGCTGCTGCTGCCCGACGGCCTGCACTGGGACATCGGCCACCTGTTCACGGAGGTGCTGGCGGGGCTGGCCGCGGTGGGGCACAGCGAGGGGCCGGCGCCGGCCAGCGTCGGGATCGACGCATGGGCCGTCGACTACGGGCTGCTCGACGGCGCCGGCCGGCTGCTCGGCCTGCCCTACCACTACCGGGACGCCCGCACGAGTGACGACGTGATCGCCGCCGTGCACGCCACCGTGCCGCCGCAGGAGCTGTACCGGCGCAACGGCCTGCAGTTCCTGCCGTTCAACACGATCTACCAGCTCGCCGCCGAGTCCAGGGGCCAGGGCCCGGCGGCGTCCGGCGAGCGGGTCTCGGCGGCGCTCGCGGCCGCCGAGACCCTGCTCCTCATCCCGGACCTGCTCACCTACTGGCTGACCGGACAGCGGGCAGCGGAGGTCACCAACGCCTCGACCACCGGGCTGCTCGACGTGCGCACCCGCGACTGGGCGCCGGAGCTGGCCCGTGCCGCCGGGATCCGGCCGGCCATCCTCCCGCCGCTGGCGAGCCCTGGAACGGTCGTCGGCGGGCTGCGGGCGGAGCTGGCAGCAGAGACCGGCCTGGCCGCCGGCACGCCGGTCACCGCGGTCGGCTCGCATGACACCGCCTCGGCCGTGGTCGGCGTCCCGGCGGCCGACGACGGGCCGGGGTGGGCCTACATCTCCTGCGGGACGTGGTCGCTGGTCGGGCTGGAGCTCGAGGCGCCGGTGCTGACCGAGCAGAGCCGGGCGGCCGGGTTCACCAACGAGACCGGCGTCGACGGGCGCGTCCGCTACCTGCACAACGTCATGGGCCTGTGGATCCTGCAGGAGTGCCAGCGGGTCTGGCGGCGCGCCGGGCTCGCCGCATCGCTTTCCGACCTGCTCGCCCAGGCGGCGGTCCTGCCGGCCGGCGGGCCGTTGATCGACCCGGACGACCCGCGGTTCCTGCCGCCCGGGGACATGCCGGCCCGGGTCGCCGACGTGGCGGCCGAGGCCGGCGGCGCCCGACCGCCCACCTCCCCGGCCGAGGTCGTGCGCTGCGTGCTGGACAGCCTGGCCGCCGCCTACGCCCGCACGGTGCGGGCGGCCGAGCGGCTGTCGGGCCGGAAGGTGGAGGTCGTCCACCTCGTCGGCGGCGGCGCGCGCAACGCGCTGCTGTGCCAGCTCACCGCCGACGCGCTCGGCCTGCCGGTGCTCGCCGGCCCCGCGGAGGCGACGGCGCTGGGGAACGTGCTCGTCCAGGCCAGGGCCCACGGCGCGCTCGGCGGCACCGGCGGGCAGGCCGGCCTCGACGCGCTGCGGGCGCTGGTCCGGGCGGCGGCGCCGCCGGTGCGGTACGAACCAACCAGGAACGCGAGGGGGTGAGCGAAGGATGCGGGTGGGCCTGTTCGTGACCTGCCTGGTGGACGGGATGTTCCCGAACGTCGGCGAGGCCACGGTGGCGCTGCTGGAGCGGCTCGGCCACGAGGTCGACGTGCCGCTGGCGCAGACCTGCTGCGGGCAGATGCACATCAACACCGGCTACGCCCGCGAGGCGCTGCCGCTGCTGCGCCGGCACGTGGCCGCGTTCGCCGGCTACGACGCGGTGGTCGCCCCGAGCGCGTCCTGCGTCGGCTCGGTGCGCCACCAGTACGTCGGCGTGGCCCAGGGCGCTGGCGACGCCGCGTTGGCGCAGGCCGCCGCCGAGCTCGCCGGCCGCACATACGAGCTGTCGGAGTTCCTGGTCGACGTCTGCGAGCTGACCGACGTCGGCGCATCGTTCCCGCACCGGGTCACCTACCACCCGACCTGCCACTCGCTGCGGATGCTGCGGCTGGGCGACGCGCCGCTGCGGCTGCTGCGCGCGGTCCGCGGGATCGACCTGGTCGAGCTGGAGCCGGCGGCCGCCGCGTCGTGCTGCGGCTTCGGCGGCACGTTCGCGCTGAAGAACGCGGACACGTCGACCGCGATGCTCGCCGACAAGATGCGCGACGTCCTGGCCACCCGCGCCGAGGTGGTCACGTCCGCGGACTCGTCCTGCCTGATGCACATCGGCGGCGGCCTGTCCCGGCTGCGGACCGGCGTGCGCGCCGTGCACCTCGCCGAGATCCTGGCCGGCACGGCATCGGACCCGGCCGGTGAGCCCGTGGCCGGTGCCGCCGCCGGCAGCGTGTCCGGGGGCCCGCGGTGACCACGGCGTTCCTGGGCATGCCGCTGCCGACCGCGCCGCGCGGGGTCGGGATGCTGCGCGGCGACGAGCCGTTCCCGCAGGCCGCCCGCCGCGCCCTCGGCGACGCCCAGCTGCGCCGCAACCTGGGCAAGGCGACCGGCACGATCCGCGCCAGGCGCGCCGCCGTCGTCGGCGAGCTCGGCGACGACTGGGAGCGGCTGCGCGAAGCCGGCGCCGCGATCAAGGACGACGTGCTCGCGAACCTGGACCGCTACCTGCTGCAGCTGGAGGAGCAGGTCAGCGCCCGCAGCGGCACGGTCCACTGGGCCAGGGACGCCAACGAGGCCAACCGGATCGTCCTCGACCTTGTCCGCGCCACCGGCGCCACCGAGGTAGTCAAGGTCAAGTCGATGGCCACCCAGGAGATCGGCCTGAACGAGGCGCTCGCCGAGGCCGGGATCGCCGCCTGGGAGACCGACCTCGCCGAGCTCATCGTCCAGCTCGGCCACGACCGCCCCAGCCACATCCTGGTCCCGGCGATCCACCGCAACCGCGCCGAGATCCGCGAGATCTTCCTGCGCGAGATGGGCGCGCCCGGGAACGGCGGCGGCGTGCCCGCCCCGCCGGACCTGTCCGACGACCCGCGCGAGCTGGCCATGGCCGCCCGCCGCCACCTGCGCGACCGGTTCCTGCGGGCACGGGTCGCGATCAGCGGCGCGAACTTCGCCGTCGCCGAGACCGGCACGCTCGCCGTCGTCGAGTCCGAGGGCAACGGCCGGATGTGCCTGACGCTGCCGGACACGCTGATCACCGTGATGGGCCTGGAGAAGATCGTCCCCACCTGGCGCGACCTCGAGGTCTTCCTCCAGCTGCTGCCGCGCTCGTCCACCGGCGAGCGGATGAACCCGTACACCTCCCTGTGGACCGGGGTCACGGATGGCGACGGCCCCCGCGAGTTCCACCTGGTCCTGCTGGACAACGGCCGCACCGCCACGCTCGCCGACCCCGCCGGGCGCGCGGCGCTGCGCTGCATCCGCTGCTCGGCCTGCCTGAACGTCTGCCCGGTCTACGAGCGCGCCGGCGGGCACGCGTACGGCTCGGTCTACCCCGGCCCGATCGGCGCCGTGCTGTCCCCGCAGCTTACCGGCGTGGCCGACAACCCGACGCTGCCCTACGCATCCACGCTGTGCGGCGCCTGCCTCGAGGTCTGCCCGGTGGCGATCGACATCCCGTCGATGCTGGTCCACCTGCGGACGAAGGTCGTCGACGCCGGCCGCAGGGGCGCGCGCCCGCCCAAGCCCGAGGCAATGGTCATGGCCGCCGCCGGCTGGGCGATGGCCAAGCCCGGCCGCTGGCGCCGGGCCCTGCGCGCCGCCCGCCTCGGCCGCCTGCTGGGCCGCCGCCGCGGTGTCATCCGGCACGCCCCGCCGCCACTCGCGGCCTGGACGAGCGCCCGCGACCTCCCGCTCCCGCCCACCGAGCCGTTCCGCGACCGCTGGTCCCGCACCCGCGGCCACCAGCAGGGGAGCGGGTCATGAGCGCCCGCGACAACCTCGGCGCCGCGGTGCCGGCCGCCGGCCCGACCGGTGCCGGCGCCAGGGCGGAGATCCTCGCCCGCGTCCGCTCCGCGCTCGCCGACCGCCCGGCCCCACCGCCGGCACCCCGCGCCTACCGCACCGCCGGCTCCGGCACCCCGAACCTGCCGCCCGACGCCACCCCGGCCGCCGTCCTGGACCTGCTCACCGACCGCCTGGTCGACTACCGCGCCCTCGTCCGCCGCGCCCCGCACACCGGCGGGGCATCAGCCGAAGGCCAGCCCGCCAACGGCACGGATGCCGGGGACGCCGCCATCGCGTCCGCCGTCGCCGCCGCCCTCGCCGACCGCGGCGCCCGCCGGATCGTCCGCCCACCCGGCCTGCCCGCCACCTGGCTCGCGCGGGCGAGCGGCGTGGAGTTCCTCGATGACACCCCGCCGCTGACCGCCGCCGCCCTCGACGCGGCCGACGGCGTCATCACCGGCTGCGCGGTGGCCATCGCCGAGACCGGCACGATCATCCTCGACGCCGGCCC
>JADGHD010000118.1 GCA_019689615.1 Frankia sp.
GGAACGACCGCCCGGGCGAGGGCATCCCGGAGGACGGGCGGCCGGGGGACGGGCGGCCGGAGGCGTCCCAGGGAGCAGGGGCACGGACCTGCTCCCATACCGGGCTGGACAGCGCCAGGTCCACCCGGCGGGCCAGCTCGACGACCCCGGGGTAGCCGGCGTAGGGGATGTGCCGTTCCTGGTTGATGTCCAGGAACGGCACCCTGCCCTTCAGCGCGGTGTACTGGTTGCGCCCGCCGGCGATGAGGATGTCGGCGCCGGTCTCGCGGACCAGCCGCAGCAGCTCGGCCGGGTTGCCCTCCTTGATCACCCGCCCGTGCGGCCCGATCAGCTGGTGGATCCTGTCGACGTCACCCTCGGTGCTCTTGGTGGTGCCTGACGCCACCACCTCCATCCCTATGTCCTGCATGGCGGACACCACCGACCAGCTCTTGTTGCCGCCGGTGTAGAGCACCGCCCTGGTGCCGGCGAGGCGTTTCCGGTAGGGCGCGAGCGCCGCGGCGACCTTCCGCTCCTCGTCGGCGATGACCTCCTCGGCGCGGGCGACCAGTTCCCCGTCGCCCCGGTCGAGCAGCCGCGCGAACCCGCGCAGCGCGTCGCTCATCGCCCGGACGCCGTAGAAGCTGCCCTCGAACCACGGGATGCCGTAGCGTTCCTGCAGGCCGCGGGCCAGGCCGAGCAGCGCCTTCGAACAGACCACCATGGTGGCCCTGGCCCGGTGCGCCGCGGCCACCTCCCGGTACCGGACGTCACCGCTGATGCACGCCAGCACCCGGATGCCCAGCCGGGACAGCACCGGGGCGACGTCCCACAGCTCGCCGGCGATGTTGTACTCGCCGACCAGGTTCACGTCGTAGTCGGTGGTGTAGGACGGCTCCTGGGTTCCGATGACGTGCCGCAGCAGTGCCTCGCCCGCCAGCCGGTTGCCGAGGTTCTTGCTGCCCACGAAACCCGGCGAGTTGACCGGGATGACGGGCACCCCGGTCGCCGTGGCGGCCGCGGCGCACACCACGTCGAAGTCGTCGCCGATCGTCGCGGGTACGCAGGTCAGGTACACGAACACCGCGGGCGGGGAGTGCCGGCGCACGACCTCGACGATCGTGTCGTACAGCTTGCGCTCGCCGCCGAACACCACGTCCTGCTCGGACAGGTCGCTGGTGAACCCCCTCCGGTAAAGCGTCGGACCGGAGGAGAGGCTGCCGCGGCCGTCCCAGGAGTTCCCCGCGCAGGCGATCGGACCGTGCACCACGTGGGCGGCGTCCACGATCGGGACAAGTGTGATCATTGCCCCGTCGAAGGCGCAGCCGCCGGAGGTGCCTCCCGGCTTGGGCTTGGGGCAGCCCGCCTTCTTCTGCTTCGCGGACTTGGCCCGGTTGTGGTCACAGGCCGGTTCTTCGAAGACGCTGTGATCGACCACGATCCGTCACCGAACGATGTCGAAGCTGTGGTCGGGCGCGGTGCGGTCGAGCTCCTCGAGCACGGTGTTCACCAGCTGGGTGAGCAGGTGCAGGGCGCCGGTGTAGCCGAGGATCGGGAACCGGTGCAGGTGGTGCCGGTCGAAGATCGGGAAGCCGACCCGCCAGAGCGGCACCTGTGCCTCCCTGGACAGGTACTTCAGGTAGGAGTTCCCGATCAGCAGGTCGACCGGCTCGGTGAACACCAGCGAGCGCAGGTGCCACAGGTCCTTGCCCGGCCACACCGTCGCGCCGGCCCCGAACGGGCTGGTGGCCAGCACGGCCTCGGCCCGCTCCCTGAAGGACGCGTCGCCGTTGGTACTCACCACGTGGACCGGCTCCATGCCCAGCTCCAGCAGGAAGCCGAGCAGACCGACCACAAGGTCCGGGTCCCCGGCGATGGCCACCCGCCTGCCGTGCAGGTAGGCGTGCGAGTCGGTGAGAGCGTCGATCAGCCGGCCCCGTTCGAGGGTGATCTCCCTGGGGACGGTGACGCCGGCCAGCCTGGCCACCTCGGCCACGAACCGGTCCGTGTTGTTCACCCCGATCGGCGGGGTGAGGGTCACCGCCTCCTGCCCCCACACGTCCCGGACCAGCTCGCTGGTCCGGCGGGTGGCCGTCTCCTGCAGGAAGACCGTCGCCCGCGCGTTGATCGCCTCGGCCGCTTCCCCGAGCGGCGTACCACCCGGGTAGAGCTGGTACTCGCCGTCGGCGGGCGAGTCCAGGGCCGCGCTGTGGTCGCCGAGGATGACGTGGTCGACGCCCATCAGGTTCAGAAGGCGGCCGAGTTCCCGGTGGTCACCGACGTTGGTGTCGAAGCCGGGCACCAGGTTGATCCTGCCGGTCGGCCTGCCCCGGCGATCCTTGGCGAGGTGTTCGAGGATCGCCCGCAGCATGTTGTCGTAGCCGGTCAGGTGGGAGCCGACAAAACTCGGGGTGTGCGCGAACGGGAGCAGATACCCCGGCGGGACCGAACCCTTCTGCCGGGCTTCCTCGATGAAGGCGTGCAGGTCGTCCCCGATGACCTCGGCCATGCAGGTCGTGCTGATCGCGATCATGTCAGGCCGGTACAGCGCGGTGGCGTTGTCCAGCGCCTCGACCATGTTGTTCAGCCCGCCGAAGACCGCGGCGTCCTCGGTCATCGAGGACGACACCGTCGGGACCGGCTCCTTGAAGTGGCGGGCGAAGTGGCTGCGGAAGTAGGCGACGCAGCCCTGTGACCCGTGCACCAGCGGGAGGGTGCCGGCGAAACCGAGCCCGGCCAGCACCGCGCCGAGCGGCTGGCAGGCCTTGGCCGGATTCACCGTGAGCGCCTCGCGGGCGAAGTTCTTCTCCCGGTACTCGGCGCTGCGCGTCCACTGCCTGATCCGCTCGACCTCGTCGGAGGAGCAGCCGGCCTCGAACTCCCGCTTGCGCTCGAACTGCGCCTGGTACTCGGGCGCCTCGAACAGCTCGTTGTGGTCCTTCACCTCTGACGCCGGCGGCGGCGTGATGCTCACGGGGTGACCACCTCTCCGGAACGCGTCCAGGGCGGCTGGAAGAGGTTCCAGGACGGGTTGTTGATGGCGATGTCCATGTCCCGGGCGAAGACCGCGAAGCCCTCCACGCCGTGGTACGGGCCGGAGTAGTCCCAGGAGTGCATCTGGCGGAAGGGCATCCCCATCTTGTGGAAGACGTACTTCTCCTTCACGCCGGCGCCCATCAGGTCCGGCCGGAGCCGGCGGGCGAACTCCTCGAGCTCGAAGGCGGTGGGGTCGTCGTAGAGCACCGCGCCTTCCTTGAGCTCCGGGTAGGTCCGCGTGTAGTCGTCGCCGTGCCCGAACTCGTAGCCGGTGCCGATGACCTCCATGCCGAGGTCCTCGTAGGCGCCGATGGTGTGCCGCGGCCGCAGACCGCCGACCAGCAGCATCACCGTCTTGCCCGCCAGCCGCTTTCCGTACCGCTCCCGGACCTCGTCGAACTTCGCCTGGTAACTCGCGATCGCCGCCTCGGTCCTCTCCCTGATCGTGTCGTCGAAGAACTCGGCGATCCGGCGCATGGACTCGACGATCTTCGTGGGGCCGAAGAAGTTGTACTCGACCCACGGAATGCCGTACCTCTCCTCCATGGTCCGGCAGATGTAGTTCATCGAGCGGTAGCAGTGAATGACATTGAGCTTTGCCAGGTGCGTGGTCGCCAGCTCGTTGATCGTGCCGTCACCGGACCACTGGGCGATCACCCGCAGGCCCATGTCCTCGAGAATCTTCCGGGACGCCCAGGCGTCGCCGCCGATGTTGTAGTCACCGATCAGCGCGACGTCGTACGGGGTCTGCATGGTCGTGTCCCGGGTACCCAGGACCCAGTCCCGGATGGAGTCGTTCGCGATGTGGTGACCGAGCGACTGGCTGACCCCGCGGAATCCCTCGCAGCGCACCGGGACGACCGGAATACCGAGTTCCTTGGCGGACTGCCGGGCCACCGCCTCGATGTCGTCGCCGATCAGGCCGATCGGGCACTCCGACTGAATCGAGATCCCCTTCGCCAGCGGGAAGAGTTCGGCGATCTCCTGGTTGATCTTCGCCAGCTTCTTGTCGCCGCCGAAGACCACGTCACGTTCCTGGAAGTCGCTGGTGAACTGCATGGGCACGAAGTTGTCGACACCGACCGTGCCCCGTGAGTAGTTACGCCGGGTGGACCAGGAGTACTGGCCGCAGCCGACCGGCCCGTGACTGATGTGCACGACGTCCTTGACCGGGCCCCAGACGACGCCCTTGGAACCGGCGTAGGCGCAGCCGCGGATCGTCATGACCCCCGGCCGGGACTTCACGTTGGACTTGACCGCGCATTCCTTCGATCCCGCAGGGTCGTTCGGCTTGAGGTGCCTGGCCCGCTCCTTCTTCGCCTTGGCCGGGTAGACCTCGAGCACGTCGGCGATCATCGCCTCGGTCTGCTCGCGGGTGGGTGTGGCGCTCATACGGACGGTCTCCTGTCAGTCAGTGATCGATCCGGTCACACCGCCGCGGCTGTCTGGCCGACCAGGGACTCGTCCTCGACCTCCATGATCCCGAAGTCGATGAGCAACTGCTCGAGCTCGTCCATGGTGATCGGGGTCGGGATGGTCTTGCGGTCGTTCTCGTGGATCTTGCGGGCCAGCTCGCGGTACTCGTCGGCCTGCCTGGACGTGGGGTCGTACTCGATGACCGTCATCCGGCGCAGCTCGGCGTGCTGCACCACGTTGTCCCGCGGGATGAAGTGGATCATCTGGGTGTTCAGCCGCCGGGCCAGCTCGCCGACCAGCTCGGCCTCCCGGTCCGTGTTACGGCTGTTGCAGATGATTCCGCCGAGCCGTACGCCGCCGGAGTGGGCGTACTTGAGGATGCCCTTGGCGATGTTGTTGGCCGCGTACATGGCCATCATCTCGCCGGAGGCGACGATGTAGATCTCCTGCGCCTTGCCCTGGCGGATCGGCATCGCGAAACCGCCGCAGACGACGTCACCGAGCACGTCGTAGCAGACGTAGTCGAGGTCCTCGTAGGCGCCGTTCTCCTCGAGGAAGCCGATCGAGGTGATCACTCCGCGGCCGGCGCAGCCGACGCCCGGCTCGGGGCCGCCGGACTCGACGCAGCGGATCTTCCAGTTCTTGTTGGGGCCCTCGAGCAGGACGTCCGACAGGTCCAGGTCCTCGACCGAACCGGCCTCCGCGGCCAGCGCCAGGATCGAGGTCTGGGCCTTCGAGTGCAGGATGAGCCGGGTCGAGTCGGCCTTCGGGTCGCAGCCGACGATCATGATCCGGTGGCCCTGCTCGGCGAGCGCCGCCATGGTGTTCTGCTGGGTGGTCGACTTGCCGATCCCGCCTTTGCCGTAGAAGGCGATCTGGCGCATTTCGGTGTTTCCTCCTCTGGTTGATGGTTACGCCGAAGCGCGCTGGAAAAGGTCACGGACCTCGCGCGGGCGCAGTGGTCGCTTGAGCTCGGACGCCCGCGCCCGAATGCTGTCGAGAAACGTTTCGATCTCATCGGCGTCGGCCTGGATGCCGTGCGTGGCCAGCACGTGCCGCAGGGCGGCGCGACCGCTGTGTTTGCCCACCACCAGGCGCCGGCGCCCGCCGACCTCGGCCGGGTCGAACGGCTCGTAGTTCTCGGCCGCCTTGAGCACCCCGTCGACGTGAATGCCGGATTCGTGGGCGAAGACCGAGTGGCCCACCACGGCCTTCCCCGTCGGCAGCGGGCGCCGGGCCGCCTGCGCCACCAGGCAGGCAAGCGCCCGGAACCTGGTCGTGTCCAGACCGGGATCGGACCGGAACAGATGGCGCAGGGCCATCGCGACCTCCTCGAGCGGAGCGTTTCCGGCCCGCTCGCCGAGCCCGGCCACGGTGGTGCTCACCCAGGTGAAGCCGGCCCGGACCGCCGCCAGGGTGTTCGCGGTGGCAAGTCCGAAATCGTCGTGCGCGTGAATCTCCCAGGCGCCGGGCACCGCCTGGACCAGCCGGGCGAGCCGCTCGTGGCCGGTGAAGGGTTCGAGAACACCGACGGTGTCGGCCCACCGCAGCCTGGTCACCCCCAGTCGGCGCAGCTCACCGGCGATCTCGATCACGAATCCGTCATCCGCCCGTGAGGCGTCCTCCAGCCCCACGCTGACGGCCAGACCGCGGTCCGCCGCGGCCAGCACACACTCGCGAACACGCCGAGCGGCCCATTCGCGGTCCCGGCCGAGTTTGTGCTCCAGCTGGAGATCGGACACCGGAATGGTCAGGTGCACCGATTTCATCCCGCAGCCGACGGCCGCCTCGACGTCTTCCCGGGTGGCCCGGCACCAGGCGACGACCTCCGCGCGCAGCCCTGCCTCGCTGATGCGTCGAAGGGCTTCCTGCTCGGCCGATCCCATCGCTGGAATACCGGCTTCGATGGCGTGCACCCCGACGTCGTCAAGCGCCGCGGCGATGGTTAGCTTTTCCTTCTCGGTGAAGGTGACCCCAGGAGCCTGCTCGCCATCGCGCAGGGTCGTGTCGCAGACCCGGACCGGATTTACCGCCCCGGTGGCAGCCGAAGTCCGGCTCGGTTGTCTGAACACGGTGTAGATGTTGCGTTGTGATTATGTCAATGGCGTAACCCGATGTAAGGCTGGTGTTAAGTATTACTCTCCAGTGATTTCTTCAGCGGAATTTCAATGGATATTTAAGAGGAAAGACAAAAGGAAAAATATAGTTTTGAAAATATCTTTGGGTGTACGCGGAAGCGGCCCGGGATCCTCCTGTCCCGAGGTAGGCTTTCCGCGCGGATCGTCACCGGCGGGCGCCGACAGGACTGCCGACGATCCGCATGGGAAGCGGTCTGCCCCGAACCCGGGGGCGGGTTTCGTGGCGCCGGCGTGCTTCCCCCGCCCTCGTCCGCGGCACCGATGCCGCCGGCCGGGTGCCGCCGTGGCATGCCGGTCACGGCACCGAGAGGACACCGAGAGGAGCCGCATTATGCCGGTCCAGGTCCGCGTGCCGACGATCCTGCGCAGCTACACCGGAGGAGCCAAGGTGGTCGACGGTGTGGGCGGGACGCTCAGCGAGCTGTTCACCGACCTCGACAGCCGCCACCCGGGGCTGCGCGGCCGCCTCGTCTCCGGCGACGGAGCGGGCGAGCTGCACCGGTTCGTCAACGTCTACATCAACGACGAGGACGTCCGGTTCCTCGGCGGCCTCGACGCGAAGCTGTCCGACGGCGACAGTGTCACCATCCTGCCCGCCGTGGCCGGCGGCTCCGCGCCAGGAAGCTGACAGGCCGCGCGGCCCATGCCTGGCAGCTCCCCGGCTGACCTCGACTTTCTGGCGGACTTTCCTGGTGGGCTCGGTCGGCCCGGACCCCGCTGGTGCGCCAGCCGAACCTCGCGCCCTCCGGGATGTCCGGTTGCGTCCGAGCCAGAACAGGACAACCCGACCGCCCCGCTCAGGAACCGGCTCGAAGAGGTCGGCGCAGCCATCGAGGGCCGGCCCCGGACCTGAGGGCCTCGCCAGTGCTGCCCGAATATCGCAGTGACAACCGCAGCGTCATCCCGTGGTAACACAGACGATCTAGGCTCTGGCTCGTGCTGGACCCGTTGCTGCCTCGCCGGCGGAAGCGTCGGCCGGTCGTCGACGGGAGAGGTCGATGTTCATAGCGCGAAGGACCGTGCAGGTCCAGGCTGGTAACCGCTTCGCGACGTGAAGGGGCGATAGTGTCTGTATTGGACCTGGAACACATGGTGCGGTAGCCGTGACCGAACTCAGCCAGATCCAAAAGGAAACCGGCCCTGAGACCTGGGAGGAACTGCGTGCTGCGGTGGTAAGCCACTACGGCATCTACCGACTCAGCATGGGAGCCCTCCGCGAGATCGGCGGCTACGGCCGTCTCGGCATCAACGTCCGGCAGATTCTCAGCAGCAAGCTCGCCGGTATAGGGCTTGGTCATCTGCCCGCTGAACTCCCCTCCTACCAGGACAGACAGGTGCTGCTGTACCAGTACGGCACCCCGGCCGCGGATGTCATTGCCGCCATCCGGGGCGAGGTCGCGGGCCCGGCGGAGAGCGCCCTCATCCAGCTGAATTCCTCCAGAGATATAGAGCGGTTGCGCGAGGCCACGCTGAAGGCCGCCGAACTGCTCTCGATCCTCAGCGACCGCTGCCGCAGCTGCCTCGGCCCCCTGTCGTGAACCCCTGAGCCGTGGTTTCGGGGTGCACGTCGCGGGCGGAAGCGAGGGCTGGCGCGTCGAGCGTTCCGAGGCATCCTCCGAGACCAGCGCAAGCGATATCCTCGCAGCCCACCGGCCACCTGGTCGGTAGGCTGCGGGGTCCTGACGACGCCGGGCCGATCAACCGGGAACGTCATTGGGGGAGGGCGTCGTAGACGGTCTCGGGAATCAGGGGGAGCGGCGTGCGGAAGAAGCGGATACCGGCGCGGACAACCCACTGCGCTGTCTCGGGAGTAAGTGCCCAGGGCTTGCTGGTCAGCAGGCGGCGCAGCTCGGCGCGGTCCACGCCCTGTGCGGGTGCGGCTCCCACGATCTCCTCCCATCGAGCGACGTCACGCCAGTGCGCGTCCTCGGGGGCGTCCAGAGCGTGTAGGAACCGGTCGACTATCTGGGGCCAGCTGGGCGCTCCCCACCAGTGGGTGCAGGCTAGGCCTCCGTGGGCCGCGGCCCGCCAGAAGGCATAGCCCACCCCGTCTTCCTCGACGGACGCGAGGAAGACGCTCATCACCTGCTCGGCGTGGTCGCTGTATTCGTCAAGGTTGGCCCCGGCGAGTCCCACGAGGGTCGATCCCGTGACAAGCCGACGGGAGGGGTTCACCAGCCACCGCCAGATCCGCACCGCCAGCCAGTTGACGTCCTCCACGTCGAGGATCTCCCACGTCGAGAGCCGCCGATCCGGGTCGAGCCCTGCTCACGGCGTCAACGGCGAAGGATCTCCCGGACTCTCCAGCTGGTGTGGGCGTTGATCCGCAACATGTCACCGTCGCCCAGCCGATCTGCACCTGATAGCGCAACATCGCCTGCACCAATGCCTCCTCGCGCTGTTGGGACATCGAGCGCTTGGACGCGTCAGCCGGAACTTTCTCCGCCATGACGATCACAGTAGTGCCCGCACCTCGGCACGGCGGCCTCCGCTGGCTGAGTCAGGGCTTTTTCTCGTGGGGTACAGGCGGCCTCGTGACCGGGACGACGCGCAAAAGTCTTTCCAGGCCGGTGTAGTCGCCGGGGTTGGTGGTGAACAGTGGAAGGTCCTCCGCGACCGCCGTGGCGGCGATCATCAGGTCCGCGGTCCGGCGACGTGGCTTGCGGCCCGCGGCGATGACGGCCGCGGACAGTCGGCCGTAGACACGCGCCGCCTCGGCGTCGAACGGGATCGGATCGAACTCGTTCTCGGCACGTTGGAGGATCTCCATCCGCCGTGCCCGTTCCTCATGCTCGTCGTACAGGTCCTGCTCGTCGTTACGGCGGACCTGGTGCGGCCCGGCGGACAGCTCCGCCAGCGTCACCACGCTGATCGCCATCTCGTCCGGAAGCTCGGCGACGTCGACCCAGCGGCGCAGGATCAGGATGTTGGTGTCCAGCAGGCCCTGCCGGACGGGCTCACTGGTCATAGGCATCCGTCGCCTCGTGGTCGGCCGCGGCCTCCTGGTCGGCGCGGAACGCCTCCAGGCCGGTGTCAGGTGCGTTGCGTGACATCGCGGCGAACTCCTGCCGCGAGACGAACCGGCGCCGGCGCCGGATCGGGACGAGCTGTCCGATCCGGTGACCATCCCGAGTGACCGTGAACGACTGTCCATGCTCGACGGCGTCCATGATCTCCCGCGACCTCGACCGCAGGTCCCGCTGCGTGATCTCAGGAGTGCTCACCATGCCAGCGTAGCACCAGGTGCTACAGCGTGCCGCGATGAAGATCCAGAATCTGGCCAGGCGATGTTGACCGCCCGGCTTCGCCATACCGCTGTGTGCCTGCGGTCGTCTCCTGTGCGAAAGACGCTTCCGAACGGGACCTACCGTCGTCGTCGCGTCTACGGCAGGAGCGACGCCGAGGTTCGGCAGAAGCTGACCGAACTGAAGGCGGCTTCGGACCAGGGCGTGCCCGCTGAGGCGACCGGGTGGACGGTCGAGCGGTTCCTGTCGTACTGGCTGGAGAACGTCGTCCGGCCGGCGGTCAAGCCGCGTACCTACCAGGGGTATGAGGTCGTCGTCCGCGTGCACCTGGTGCCAGGGCTCGGCAAGAGAAGCAGGAGCGGGAGCGGTCCGCGGCCGGGGTCGCGTGGGTGGAGACGGGTTATGTCTTCACGTCGGTGATCGGGACGCCGTTCGAGCCGGACAACCTGCGGCGCAGCTGGTACCCGCTGCGGGAGAGGATCGGGGCGGGCGGGGTCCGGTTCCACGACCTGTGGCATACCTGCGTGTCGCTGCTGCTGGACCTGGGTGTGCCGCCGCACGTCGTGCGGGAGATCGCGGGTCACTCCGCGATCGAGGTCACGATGACGATCTACGCGCACGCGGCGCTGGACCAGAAGCGGGATGCGCTGCGGCGGCTGGACAGCTGGCTGAGCGTTGCCGTCAGGACTGCCGTCAAACGAAGAAAACCCCCTCGGTCGAGCGAAGCTCGACATCGGGGGTTCCAGGGGGTCGTCCCCCCTGGGCCAGCATTGCGGCCTGCGGGAAGACGGTCCCGAAGGGCCGTCGAACAGAGGGATTTAGCGCGTGGGCAGGGGCGGGGTCGAACCGCCGACCTTCCGCTTTTCAG
>JADGHD010000119.1 GCA_019689615.1 Frankia sp.
CTCCCCGAGCGCATCCCCGACCCCGTTCCCGGCCGCCGGCATCCCCGCCGACCAGCTCGTCCTGCGCTCGCCGGTGGCGGTCGCGGTCGCCAGCGACGGCTCGCTCTACCTCGCCGACGAGGAGGGCGGCCGGATCTATCGGATCAAGGACGGCACGGCCTTCCACGTCGCCGGCGACCCGAGGGGCTTCACCGCGGACAACGGCCTGGCCGTCAAGGCCCGGCTGGACGGGCCGCGGGGGGTCGCGCTCGGCCCCGACGGCTCGGTGTACCTCACCGAGGGCTACCGGGTCCGCAGGATCGACCCGGATGGGGTCATCTCGACCGTCGCCGGGAAGTACGGCGTCGCCGGTGGCGACGGCGACGGCGGCCCGGCGGCCGAGGCGACGCTCTACCGGCCCAGCGGCATCGCGGTGACCGAGGACGGCACGATCTACGTCACCGACAACACGCTGCACACCGTCCGCAGGATCACCCCGCAGGGGACGATCGAGCACGTCGTCGGCGTCGCCGAGGAGTACGGCGCGGACGGTGACGGCGGCCCGGCCACCGCCGCTCACCTGAGTGCCCCGGTGGGCGTCACGGTCGGCCCGGACGGCTCAATCTACATCGCCGACTCCGGCAACGACCGGGTGCGCCGGGTCGCCCCGGACGGCACGATCACCACGGCCGCCGGGTCCGGGTCCGGCGCCGCAACCGGCCTCGACGGCACGGCCGCCGACCAGGCCGATGTCGAGGAGCCGAACGGGGTGGCGGTAGACCCGTCGGGGGCGCTGTACACGACGCTCGTCTACGACGGCACGCTGATCCGGGTCGCCCGGGTCAGAAACAGCGGCGCGGTCATGCTCGTCCCCGCCGAGGACAGGTAGCCGCGCCGGCCCGGCGGGGGGCCGGCGCGCGCCGGGCCGCGGCGGCTGGCTGGGGCGTCGGGCGCCGCCTAGGAGACCGAGCGGGGCTGCGGGGCCAGCATGACGGTCTCGGTGTTGTCGAGGCTGTCGAAGGCCCGGGTGGCCAGCGCGGCGGCGGCGACGTTGCCCCGGCGCTGGTAGCGCTCCAGGGCGGCGGCGAGGCTCTCGGCGGCGTCGTCCTTGCGCCCGGCCCGGTGGGCGACCTCGGCGCGTGCCAGCAGGGCGGTGGCCTGCCCGTCCAGGTCGTCGGTGCGGGCGGCGAGCTCGACGGCGGTGTCCGCGAACCGGGTCGCCTCGGCCTCGCGGCCCCGGATCGCGAGCAGGCGGGCGTGCACCCCGCACCAGCCGGCCTGGGCCGGCAGCTGGTCGGCCGCGGCGGCGTCGCGGCAGCGGGTGACGTACTTGCCGGCCTCGTCGAGCCGGCCGAGCGCGAGCATCACCTCGGCCAGCGCTGCGGCCCGGGTCGCCAGGAACACCCGCTCGCCCATCCGGGACAGGTGGCGGCAGCTGCGGCGCAGCTCCCGCTCGGCGGTGGCCAGGTCGTCGGCGAGGACCGCGACCCGGGCGACGACGAACCCGCTGTGCAGCGGGTCGAACCGGGGCCCGCGCAGGTCCCAGACGATCTCCTCGGCGTCCTTGAGGTAGGTCCTGGCGGCCTCGAAGTCCGCGGACATCGCGGTCAGCACCGCCAGCTGGGCCAGCAGCGCACGCCGCTGGCTGCGGTCGTCGCCGGCCGCCGCCAGCGCCTCGGTGGCCAGCCGGATCGACTCGTCGACCGGGCGCGGCCCCCAGCTCAGCATGCTGATCAGTTCCCGGCGCAGCGACTGCGCCGCCCGGGGCACCCCGGAGTCCTCGGCGTGTCGCACGGCCAGCTCCATCGCCTGCTCGGCGGCGGCGAACTGGCCGGCCGCGGTGTAGGCGGCAGCCTGGCTGCGGCAGGCGAGCGCGGCCCCGACCTCGTCGCCGTCCCGGACGAACTCGGCGAGCGCCGCCGTCGCCTCCTCCAGCGTGGTGGCCACCAGCCCGTCCGGCTCGGTGGAGAACAGCACCCGCAGGTGCGCGAGCCGGGCGTGCGCGCGCAGGTTGTGCTCGCCGGCCCGGCGGGCGCGCTCGGTGACCTGGCGCAGGATCCGCTCGGCGTCGGTGAGCCGGCCGAACGAGTACAGCGCCCAGCCCAGGTCGATCTCGGCGCGCAGGCGTAGCCGGTCGGACTCGGGCAGCAGCATGATCGCCCGCTTGAGCAGCTGCGCCGCGCCGGTCTCGTCGCCCTGGCGCACCCGGTCCGCCGCCTCGATCAGGCAGCTGGCGGCCTGCCGGCCGAGCTCCACGGTGGCGGCGTCGCGCTGGCCGAGCTCGACCCGGTACCGGTAGGCCTGCTCCAGGTGGTAGCCGACCAGCTCGTCGTGCTCGCCTGGGCCGCCGACGAGGCGGGCCTGCAGCCAGCGGGCGTACCGCTCGTGCAGGTCGGCCCGCTGCCGTTTCGAGGTGGCCTGGTAGGCGCAGTCGCGCAGCAGCACGTGCAGGAACCGGAAGGCCTCGACGCCCGGCAGGTCGGAGCGCTCCGGGTGGACCAGCTCCTTGCGGACCAGCGCCAGGCACAGCGCGCCGACCTGGGCCTTCTCGTCCGGGTCCGACAGGTCGACGACCGCATCCAGGTAGAAGCGCTCGCCGACGACCGCCGCCCGCTCCAGCACCCGCCGTTCCGGCGGGTCGAGCCGGTCGAGCCGGGCGGCGAGCAGCGCCGAGATCGTCGGCGGCACGGTGACGTCGCGTAGGCTGCCGGTCGCGATCCAGCGGTTGCCCTCGCGGCGCAGCAGGCCGTCGTCGACCATCGCGGCCACCATCTGCTCGACGAACAGCGGGTTGCCGGCGGCGGACGTGGTGATCCTGGCGACCAGCGCCGGGTCGAGGTCGTCCGAGCCCATCAGGCTGCGGATCAGCCGCTGGCAGCGCGCCTCGGTGAGCGGCTGCAGCAGCATCGACGTCGCGTTCAGCTTGCCGCCGCCCCACTGGCGCCGTTCCTCCAGCAGCTCCGGACGGGCCAGGCAGAGCAGCAGGATCGGCGCGTCGCGTGACCAGTCGGCGATGTGCTCGATCAGGTCGAGCAGCGTCGGCTCAGCCCAGTGCACGTCGTCGAAGCAGACGACCAGCGGCCGCCGCTCGGCCAGCGCCTCGAAGAAGGTGCGGACCGCCCAGAAGCTCTCCTGGGTGCCGGCCTCCGCGCCGCCGAGCCCGACCAGCGGCGCGAGCGCCGCCACCACCTCGGGCGCCGACGCCACCCCGAGCTCGTCGAGCAGCTCGCGCAGCCGCCGGCGGCCCTCGGGCACCGACGAGTCGGCCGAGACCCCGGTCGCCTGGCGGACCATCTCCATCAGCGGCCAGTAGGCGATGCCCTCGCCGTAGGACAGGCAGCGCCCGGACAGCACGGTCGCCCGGCTGGCGACCCCGTCGCAGAACTCCTTGACCATCCGCGACTTCCCGATGCCGGCCGGGCCGAGGACGGTGAACAGGTGGCAGATCTTCTCCTCGACCACCGCCTCGAACGCGTCCTGGATCCGCCGGCGCTCGCGGTTGCGGCCGATCACCGGCGCGGCGAAGCCCACCGTCGGCGCCCGGCTGCCGGGGCCGGCGGTCCGGTCGACCAGGGTGAGCAGCCGGTGCGCCCGCACCGGGTCGCGCTTGCCCTGCACCCGCAGCGGGCCGACCGACTCGACGGTGACGCTGTGCCGGATGAGCCGGTACGTGCTGTCGCCGATCAGGATCTCGTCGGGGGCGGCGGCGTCCTCCAGCCGGGAGGCGACGTTGACCGGGTCGCCGGTGACCCCGCTGCCGGCGACGGTGACCTCACCGGTGTTGATCCCGATCCGGATCCGCAGCGACAGCCCCCAGTCGCGGCGCAGGTCGGCGTTGAGCTCGCGCATCGCCGAGCGGATGTCGAGCGCGGCGCGCACCGCCCGCAGCGCGTCGTCCTCGTGCAGCACCGGGATGCCGAACACCGCGAACACGGCGTCGCCGATGAACTTCTCCACCGTGCCGCCGTGCGAGTAGATGACCTCGCGCACCGTGGTGAAGAACCGCCACATCACCTGCTGGAGCGGCTCGGAGTCGATGCTCTCCCCGATGTGGGTGAAGCCGCTGATGTCGACGAACATGATCGTGACGGTCTTGCGGGCGCCACTGCGCGCCGTGGGCAGCGGGTTGCCGCACGCGGAGCAGAACCGGCCACGCGCCGGGTTGTCCTCCCCGCAAGTCGGGCACGCCACCATGTGCCGGATCGTAGGCCGATCGAAGCGCGCTTCGGCAGGGGATCTCAACACCGGCTGGATGCGTCGTGATCCCGGCCACACTCCACCGGTGGCCGACCGGCCGGGTGACCCGGCCGCCCGCCAGCCGGCGGCCCCGCCGACAGACCGCGGCCCGGTGATCCCGCCGCCGCGCGGGTGGCGGTTCTCGCCGGTCATCCGGGCAGGTCCCGCCGGGTGAGGATGGCCGCGGCCGCCATCCAGACGCCAGCCCAGACCAGGGCCATGCCGAACGACCACGGGTCCAGCTCGCTCGTCGGCCAGGCGAGCACGCCCAGTGGGCTGGTGACCGGGCCGTAGAACCGGGTGCTGTCACCGATCAGCTCCAGCAGCCCGATGCCGCACAGGCCGAGCAACGCGCCGCTCGGGCTGCGGGTGAGCGCGCCGGCCGCCAGGCCCACCGCCCCGGCGGCGCAGACCGTCGCGGCCACGACGACGTACTGGGCCGCCAGGTCGCCCGGCCGGTCGAGCCGCATCGCCTGCCCGCCCACCCGGACCGTCCCGACCGCCGTCCAGGCGGTGAACGTCACCGTGGCGGCGGCGAGGCCCACCACGCTGACCGCGAGCAGCTGCGCCACGAGGACCCGGCGCCGGGCCGGGGTGACCAGCCAGGCCAGCGTCGCCGTGCGCCAGCGGAACTCCTGCGCGCTCACCAGCGCGCCCAGTGCCATCAGCAGGTAGCCGAGCATCAGCCCCGAGCGGGAGCGCAGCCCGTCCCAGGTGGGTTCGGCCGCGGCGTCCGCGCCGAGGAAGACCAGCATGGGCGCCTGCAGCACCCAGAAGAGGAACAGCGCGTAGCGCTGGCCGCGATTGGTCGCGATCTTGAACAGCTCGGCGCGGAGCAGGGTGGTGAGCCGGGCGCCGCCGGCCCGGCCGCGGACCTGGCGGTGCGGGGCGGTGGTCATCGGTGGGCCGGCCTGGTCTGGCCGCCCCGGGTGGCGGCGCGGGCCGGCCCGTCCGGCAGCGCCGCCCGGTCGGGGTCCGAGGTCAGGTCGAAGAACACGCCCTCGAGATCGGGGCCCGTGGTGTGCAGCTCGACCAGCGGAATCTGGTAGTGAGCCGCCAGCCGGCCGACTCGCTCCGCCCAGCCGTGCGGCAGCCGCAGCTCGTCGTCGGCGAGCCAGATGATGGCGCCATCACCCAGGCCGGGCTCGGCCGCCAGGAGGTCGGCGAGCATGGCGGCGCCCGGGGAGCGGACCGTGACCGAGCCCTGGCCGATCTCGCTGATCGGCGCGTCCAGCGCCACCCGGCCGCGGTCGATGATCACGACGTGGTCGACAGTCTGGGTGACCTCGGCCAGGACGTGGCTGGACAACAGCGCCGTTCGGCCCTCGGCGGCCCAGTCCCGCAGGAAGTCGCGCAGCCAGCGGATCCCCTCCGGGTCGAGACCGTTGGCCGGCTCGTCGAGCACGAGCAGCTCCGGGTCGCCGAGCAGGGCGCCGGCCAGTGCCAGGCGCTGCTTCATGCCCAGCGAGTACGGCCCACAGGGCCGGTCACCCGCCTCGGCCAGCCCGACGAGCTCGAGCACCTCGTCCACTCGCCGCCGGCCGACGCCCAGCGGCAGGGCCAGCGCCCGCAGGTGGTCGTGGCCGGTCCTGGCGGGGTAGGCGGCGGGGTCCAGGACGGCCCCGACCACGCGTGCCGGGTCGGCGAGCCGGCGGTACTCCACCCCGTCGACCAGGGCCCGCCCGCTGGTCGGGCTGATCAGGCCGAGCAGGATCCGCAGGGTCGTGGTCTTGCCGGACCCGTTCGGGCCGAGGAAGCCCGTGACGCAGCCGCGCCGAACCGTGAAGCTGACATCGGTCACGGCCCGCACCCGCCGATAGTGCTTGGTCAGGTGTTCGACGGAGACGATCGCGCGCACCGCTTGGGCCTCCTGGGTCGTTTCAGAACCCGCTCCTGCACCATAAGACGCCCATCACCGGCTGATCCGACGCGGGTCCGGCGGGCGGCGGTGATCTGGGGCTTTCTCAGCACGCACCTGCGGTGACGCGATCTCGGAACGCACGGCATCGGGCTTTTTGACTCCTGTCCGGGTCCGGCGGCGTCACGGTGCGCGGTCCGGCGTCTGGTCGCTTAGAGTGACCGTGGCAACGGGTTCCCGTTGCTGATTCGCGAGGCGTCCGCGGTGGCCGGGATGCGGCGCAATCCCGGGCGCGGCGGCGTCGGGTCGATCGGGATCGCCGGACACCCACCAAAGGAACAATCACGTACCTATGCTCAGAAGTGGGTAGTTGACGCTGTGCCCCCAGCGGCGGGTCTGGCGGGCAGGCCGCTCCGCCTGATCAGGCCCGCTCAGGCCGGCGACCGCGCTCGTCCGGAGCGCGGCCCGGCGATGGGTGGGAGGAGGACGCCGTGACCGGTCGGGTCCACCCACCGGCCCCGTGGCGGCCGTCGCGGCCGCTGGTGTCCCTGGCGTCGCTCGGGTCACTGCTGCTCGCGACGCTGCTCCTCGCCGGCTGCGGGGATGACCGCGAGGGCGAGGACCCCCGCGCCGCCGCCGAGAGCGGCGTCATCGCCGGCGCGCCGCCAACTCGGCCCGCCCCGGCCACGCCGAGCACCCCGGGCACCGGCCCGGACGCGGGTTCCGGCGGGTCCGCCAGCCCGGGAGCCGGCGCCACCGCGACGGAGGACGGCGGGGGCGGCGGTGCCACGGAGCCGGGCGCCGAGGCCGGCGACCCGGCCACCGGCGCGGGG
The DNA here is from genome assembly GCA_019689615.1 of Frankia sp. GTDB lineage: Bacteria > Actinomycetota > Actinomycetes > Frankiales > Frankiaceae > Pseudofrankia. The sequence continues at coordinate 6,907 of JADGHD010000119.1, forward strand.
GACGTGCCCGAGGTGCAGGTCCCCCAGATCGCGCCGTCCCCGGTCTTCGTCGGTGAGGCCTGCTACCCCGGCCTGGACGCCGAGGGCCGCGCGGTGAACGGCCTCGTGCTGTACTGCGTCCCGCCGACGGCGGGGCCCGAGGGCACGGCCGGCCGCTGGTCGGTGACCCCGCCGCAGCAGCTCCAGGTCCGCCCGCAGCCCGGTACCGACTGCGACGCCGAGGACGTCGGGGTCATCCGGACCGACCCGAACGGCCGCCCGGTGAGCTGTCTGCGCGACCCCGGCGGCGAGCTGCGCTGGACCGACGTCTCCTGAGCCGGCCCGGCCGCTGCTGAGCGGGCGCCGCCGTCCGCTGGCGTCCGGCGTCAGCCCCCGCGCTGCCGGCGCAGCCGGCTGACCGCGCTGTCCGCGCTAATCGCGCCGCACGCTCGCCCGGTCATCGACGTGCTCTGTCCAGTAGCCGGGTCTGCCCGCCGACGGTCGGCGGCCATGCGGGCGGGCAGCGAGCGCCGTCCGTGTCGCCGTGCTCGCCGACGGCTGCCCATCGGGTGACCCGAGACGGCGCCGATCGCACAGATGTCCCGGTCGGCTCCGCTTGGCTCGGCTTCGGGTTCGCAAGGAGGGTTTGCGCTTGGGTTACTCGTGGGTAGCATGGGTAGAGCTACTCACGAGTAACCAAGCCGACGGCCGGTGGCCACGTCGGTCCTGGCGCGGAAGGGGACGGGCATGGGGCACTACCGGAGCAACCTGCGGGACATCGAGTTCAACCTGTTCGAGGTGTTCGGGGTCGACCAGCACCTGGGCACCGGCCCGTTCGCGGACATGGACCGCCAGACGGCGCATGAGGTCCTGGCCGAGCTGGACAACCTGGCGCGCGGCCCGGTCGCCGAGTCCTTCGCCGACGCCGACCGCAACCCGCCCCAGTTCGACGCGGCGACCGGGACCGTCCGGCTGCCGGAGTCGTTCAAGAAGTCCTTCGCCGCGCTGCAGGAGGGCGAGTGGTGGCGGCTGTTCCTGCCGCCGGACCTCGGCGGGCTGGGCGCGCCGCCGACCGTCGCCTGGGCCGCCTCCGAGCTGATCCTCGGGTCCAACCCGGCGGTGTTCATGTACCTGGCCGGCCCGACGTTCGCCGCGATCCTGCACCGGCTGGGCAACGACTGGCAGAAGAAGCTGGCGAACTGGGCGATCGAGCGCGGCTGGGGCGCCACGATGGTGCTCACCGAGCCGGACGCCGGCTCCGACGTCGGCGCCGGGCGGACCAGGGCGATCCGCCAGCCGGACGGCACCTGGCACATCGAGGGCGTCAAGCGGTTCATCACCAGCGGTGACTGGGATGTGCCGGAGAACATCTTCCACCTGGTGCTTGCCCGGCCCGAGGGCCACGGCCCGGGCACCAAGGGCCTGTCGATGTTCGTCGTGCCGAAGTTCATGCCGGACGAGCGGACCGGGGCGCCCGGCGGCCGTAACGGCGTCTACGTGACGAACCTCGAGCACAAGATGGGCCTGAAGGTCAGCGCCACCTGCGAGCTGCGCTTCGGCGAGCGCCACCCCGCGGTCGGCTGGCTGGTCGGCGACGTGCACGACGGCATCGCCCAGATGTTCCAGGTGATCGAGCACGCCCGGATGATGGTCGGCACCAAGGCGATCGCCACCCTGTCCACCGGCTACCTCAACGCCCTGGAGTTCGCGCGGGCCCGGGTGCAGGGCGCCGACCTCACCCGGGCCACGGACAAGACCGCGCCCCGGGTGACGATCATCCACCACCCGGACGTCCGCCGGATGCTGATGGCGCAGAAGGCCTACGCCGAGGGCATGCGGGCGCTGGTGCTCTACACGGCCACCTTCCAGGACGCCGTGATGCTGGCCGAGGCCGAGGAGCGGCGTGACGACCTGGCCGTCCGGATGAACGACCTGATGCTGCCGATCGTCAAGGGCGTCGGCTCGGAGCGCTCCTACGAGCTGCTGGCCAGCTCGCTGCAGGTGCTCGGCGGCTCCGGCTACCTGCAGGACTACCCGATCGAGCAGTACATCCGGGACGCCAAGATCGACACCCTCTACGAGGGGACGACCTCGATCCAGGGTCAGGACCTCTTCTTCCGCAAGATCGTCCGGGACCGGGGCCAGGCGCTCAACCAGCTGTTCTCCGACATCCAGACGTTCGCGAAGGGCGAGGCCGGCAACGGGCTGCTGGCGCGCGAGCGCGAGGTGCTGGGCGCGGCGCTCGAGGACGTCCAGGCGATGGTCGGTGCGATGGTCGGCTTCCTCGGCGCATCGGCGGACAACCAGCGCGAGCTCTACAAGGTCGGTCTGAACGCCACCCGGCTGCTGATGAGCCTCGGCGACCTGGTGATCGGCTGGCTGCTGCTGCGCGGGGCGGAGGTCGCCGACGCGGCGCTGCGCGGCGGGGCGTCGGGCAAGGACGTGCCGTTCTACCAGGGCAAGATCGCAGCGGCCAGGTGGTTCGCCGCGAACGTCCTGCCCGAGCTGCACGCCCGCCGCGCGATGGCGGAGGCCACCTCGCTCGACCTGATGGACCTCGCCGAGGAGGCCTTCTAGCTGGCGGCCAGCAGCGGCCCGGCCCGGACCGCGCCCCGCCGTCCCCGTCCCTCCACCCGCGCGCGCGGGCCGGCGAGGGCGGGGACGGTCGCGTGTCCGGGCCAGCGGTGCTGGCATGTGACCGAAGGGCGCGGGACCGGCTGGGCCGTTGCCCGCCGAACTCTGGCGGGCGCCGAGGTCTGGCGGGCACGGAGGTCTGGCGGCGCGGCGGCGGGCGCCTGAGCTGCGCCAGGCGTGCTGGGCTACCGGATGGCGGCGCTCACGAGGTACGCAGCGGCGGGAACGCCTGGTCGAGCTCGTTGCGCATGTCGCGCTTGAGGATGTCGTCCGTGTCCGAGGACGGCTGGCCCTCGAGCAGGAAGCGGGCGACCCGCAGGGTGAGATCGACGCGCTCGGCGAGGTTCACGGTGCCGGTGAATCGGCCGCCGCTGCTGTTCGCGGCTGCGGAGGCAAGCACCTTGGCGACGAACTCGTCCGCTGCCTGCAAGGCCTCCACGCGCGTCATGCGGTTCACCCCTCAGCACCTCGGAGAGCGGTACGTCCGGTAACGCTACCAGGCAGGGTTAGCTCGGCGTTGTTTGCCCTTACTGTCCGCTTTGCTGGTAGGTAGCCATCTTGCCCGCCTGTCGGGTCCGTTGTGCTGCGTGCGGTCGTTCCCGTGCACCTTGTCAACCCGTCCGCGGTCAGCTCCAGGCGAGCATCAGGGCCGGGTCGGTGAGCATGGCGGCGACGTCGGCGAGCACCGCCGAGCCGAGCTCGCCGTCGACCAGCCGGTGGTCGAACGAGAGGGCGAGCTGGCCGACCGTGCGCACCGCGAGCTCGCCCTGGTGCACCCACGGCGCCGGGCGGATCGCCCCGACGGCCAGGATGGCCGCCTCGCCGGGGTTGAGGATCGGCGTGCCGATGTCGACGCCGAACACGCCGACGTTCGTGATCGTGATCGTGCCGCCGGTCAGGTCCGCCGGCCGCGCCTGACCGGAGCGGGTGCGCTCGGTCAGCTCCTGCAGCGCCCGGGCCAGCTCGGCCAGCCCGAGCCGGCCGGCGTCCGGGATGTTCGGCACCAGCAGGCCGCGGGGCGAGGCCACCGCGATGCCGAGGTTGACCCGCTCCGACACGACGATCTGCGCGCCCCGCTCGCCATCGTCCACCCAGGCCGAGTTGATCATCGGGTGTCGGCGGA
>JADGHD010000120.1 GCA_019689615.1 Frankia sp.
CCGCCCGCCCGGCACCGGCGTGCCGGCACGTGACCGGGTGCCGGCGGCGCTGGCCACCGTGGCCATCCCCCGCCCGTTCCCGCGCCGGCTGGCGCCGCGCGAGCGGTCGCGGCGGCCGGCGCCGACGCGTCGCCGTCGGTGTGGCCGACTAGCGCGCGCCGGCCAGCGCGTCGGCGAAGGCGGCGGTCAGCGCGTCGCGTGCCCTGGGGTGGGCGACCTGGTTGATGATCGAGGCGGCCTGCTGGCGCTGGTTGGCGCCCCAGATCCGGGCCGTGCCGTGCTCGCTCACCACGAAGCTGTGCTGGAAGCTCGTCGTCGGCTCGGTCAGCGCTGGCACCACCGTCGACGAGTCCGACTTCGCGTGCCAGCTCGGCAGCGCGATCACCGCCCGGCCCTCGAAGGCGTGCAGCGCGCCGGTGACGAAGTCCGGCTGCCCGCCGAAGCCCGACCAGATCCGCCCGCGCACGTAGCTGGCGTTGGCCTGGGCGAACAGGTCGATCTGCAGCGCGGTGTTGATCGAGGTCATCTCGGGCTGGCGGGCGATCACGGCCGGGTCGTTGACAACCTCCGTCCGCACCATCCGCACCCGCCGGTTGCGGTGCAGCCAGCCGTACAGCTCCGGCGAGCCCAGCACGAAGCTGGTGACCAGCTCGACGTCGGGGTCGAGCGCGCCGGCCCGCTCCAGCCGCAGCACCCCGTCGGAGAACGTCTCGCTCCAGACCCGCAGGCCGCGGCGGCTGGCGAGCGCGGCTGTCGTCGCGTCGGGGACCGCGCCGATCCCCAGCTGCAGGGTCGCGCCGTCGGGCACGAGGGCGGCGACCCGCTCGCCCACCGCTCTGCGGACGTCGTCCGGTGGGCTGACCCGGGGGCTGGGGAGCGGGATGTCGACCTCGACCGCGACGTCGACGGCGTCGACCGGAAGCTCGCCGTCGCCGAACGAGTACGGCATCTGCCGGTTGACCTGCGCGACGACCACCCCGCCTGCGGCGACCACCGCCTCGATCGCCGCGGGCAGGATGTTGACCTCGGTGCCGAGCGACACCTTCGCGTCGACCGGCGGGCTGGTGTGCACCACGACCACGTCGGGCCGGTAGTGCCCGGCCAGCAGCCGGGGCACCAGGCTCAGGCGCGCCGGCACGTACTCCAGGTCCGGCTGGTGACGCATCCCCGGCCCGACGAACGGGGTCACCGGGATCACCCCGGGCCGGGCCGGCACGTCCGCCTGGGCGTTGAGTATGAACAGCCGGTAGGCCGGCAGGACCGCGTCGATCGCCCGCAGCGCCACCGTCGGCGTGGCCCAGTTGCCGGACGCGACGACGAGCGGCGGCCGGTCCGTCGTGGCGTCGACGCGGCGCCCCAGGGCCGAGGCGACGGCGGAGCCCAGCGCGGACTCGGCGACGATCTGCATGGTGACCATTGTCCGCAATGCGCTACCGCTCAGTGCACCGGCGGTCCGGCAGCGCGACCGGGCGCGTCCGCGCGGTCACCGCGGTCGCCGTGGCCGCCGGCATCGCAAGCCGCCGCTCGCCGGGGAGCGGTCGTGCCTGTTGCCCGATCCGGCCGGGGCGGGGTGAACCGTTCCGTCACTCCGTTCGGCGGCCGGCATGGGTCGGTTCGTCCCGGTGCCGGCGGGCCGAACTGCGCGCGCCGACGGGACGAGCGAGGCCTGCGGCGCCGGCCGCCGCGGCGGGAGCATGACGGTGGTGGCCTCCCGGCGGTCGCGGACGATCCCGGCCCAGCGGCGGGGGCCCCGGACGCACGCCGCGGTCGCGCGCGGCGGGGACGGAGCGGTCACATGCGCGCGCTGGTGGTCTTCGAATCGATGTTCGGCAACACCCGCCAGATCGCCGAGGCGATCGCGGCCGGGCTCGCCGAGCGGATGGACACCGAACTGGTCGAGGTCAGCGAGGCGCCGGTCGCGCTGCCCGCGGACGTCGACCTGCTGGTGGTCGGCGGCCCCACCCACGCGTTGGGCATGAGCCGGCCGGAGACCCGGCGCGACGCCGCCCGCCAGCTGGCCGAGGACCCCGGGCCGGACGGGGCAGGCGCGGAGCTGGTCTCCACCGGCGAGGGGATCAGGGAGTGGCTGGCCGGCGTTGACCTGGGCACAACCGCGCCAACCGTGGCGGTCTTCGACACCCAGGTGCGCTCCCGGCTGTCCGGCTCGGCCGCGGCGAGGGCGGCGCGGCTGCTGCGCCGGCGCGGCGTGCGGGTGGCCGACCGCTGCGGCTTCCATGTGGTCGGAACCCGCGGTCCGCTGCATGCTGGCGAGCGTGACCGGGCCCGCCAGTGGGCGGCCGGCCTGGCCGCGCGGGAGGGGGCGAGCGGCGCGACGACGGGAGGCGCCGTCGACGCGCCCGACGTCGCGAGGGGATGAGGCCGATGAACCCGAACGGACCGTGGGTCGCCTGGTTCTCGGAGCTGTCCGCGGGCGATGTCGACCTGGCCGGCGGCAAGGGGGCGAACCTGGGCGAGCTGACCCAGGCCGGCTTCCCGGTCCCGCCGGGCTTCGTCGTGACGTCCGCGGCCTACCAGCGCGCGCTCGCCGACGCCGGCCTCGACACCGAGCTGGCCCGGCTCGCCGCCGAGGTGGACCCGTCCGACGCGGCCGGGCTCGCCGCGGCCTCGGCCGACCTGCGGGCGCGGGTGCGGGCCGTGCCCATGCCGGACGAGGTCCGCCGCGCCGTGCTGGACGCCTACCACAGGCTCGGCGACGGCGAGCCGGTACCGGTCGCGGTGCGCTCGTCGGCGACCGCCGAGGACACCGCCGGCACCTCGTTCGCCGGGATGAACCAGTCGTTCACCGACGTCCGCGGCGACGACGACCTGATCGAGCGGATCCGCGACTGCTGGGCCTCGCTCTACGGCGAACGCGTCATCGCCTACCGCGCCAGCCAGGAACGGTCCAGATCGAACGGCCGGGCCCCCGAGCCGGCGTTGGCTGTGGTCGTCCAGCGGATGGTGTGTTCTGAGCGGTCCGGGGTGATGTTCTCCGCCGACCCCTCGACCGGGGACACCAGCCGGGTCGTCATCGAGGCGGCGTTCGGCCTCGGCGAGGTCGTCGTCGGCGGGCAGGTCGTGCCGGACATGTACGTGCTGTCCAAGAACGGCCGGCCGGACGGGCCGAGGCTGCTGGATGCCCGCGTCGGCGTGCAGAGCCACCAGATCGTGCGCGGGCCCGACGGTGACGACATCCGGGTGGAGCTCTCCGAGGAGGAGGGCTCACGGCGGGTCCTGACGGACGAGGAGGCGACCCAGCTCGCTCGCCTCGCCGTGCAGGTCGAGCGCCACTACGGCAAGCCACAGGACATGGAGTGGGCGGTGGAGGACGGCCGGACCTATCTGGTCCAGTCCCGGCCGATCACCGCGATGGGCGGCCGTCGCGGCGCCGCTGACGCCGGCGGCGCTGGTACCGCCGATGGCGGCGGTGGGGCGGCGGTCGCGGTGCCGGGCCAGGGCGGCGAGACGGCCGGCGGGCCGGGTGCCGGCGGGGCCGCGGCGCGGACCGGGCGTGGGGACGCGGGGGCACCGCTGCTGACCGGGCTGGCCGGCTCCCCGGGGGTGGCCACCGGGCGGGTGCGGATCCTGCGCAGCCCCGACGAGCACGACCGGTTCCAGGACGGCGAGGTGCTGGTCGCCCCGATGACCTCGCCCGACTGGGTGCCGGTGATGCGCCGGGCCGCGGCGATCGTCACCGACTCCGGCGGCATGACCTGCCACGCCGCGATTGTCGCCCGGGAGATGGGGGTGCCGTGCGTGGTCGGGGCCCGGTCCGCGACCACGGCCGTGACCGACGGCCAGGTGGTCACCGTCGACGGCACGCACGGCACGGTCCACGCCGGGGAGCAGGCGGCGGCGACCGCCGCCCCCGCCACGGCCACGCCCGTCACCGCGCCAGCGGCGGCCCAGGCGGGCGCGCCGGCCCGCCCGGCCGCGGAAACCACCGGGACCAGGCTGTATGTGAACCTGGCTGTCGCGGAGCGGGCGGAGGAGGTCGCGGCGCTGCCGGTCGACGGCGTCGGCCTGCTGCGGGCGGAGTTCATGATGGTGGACGCGCTGCACGGCCGGCACCCGCGGCACCTGCTCGCCACCGGCGGGCGGGCCGAGTTCGTCGAGCGGATGTCCGCGTCGCTGCTGCGGGTCGCCCGTGCGTTCGCGCCGCGGCCGGTGATCTACCGGGCCACCGACTTCCGCACCAACGAGTTCCGCGGCCTGCGCGGCGGCGAGGTCTTCGAGCCGGTCGAGGCGAACCCGATGATCGGCTACCGGGGCTGCTACCGGTATGTCCGCGACCCCGAGGTCTTCGCGCTGGAACTGGAGGTACTCGCCCGGGTCCGGGAGTCCTCACCGAACCTGCACCTGATGATCCCGTTCGTGCGGACCCGCTGGGAGCTGGCCGCCTGCCTGGAGGTCGTGGACCGCAGCCCGCTCGGCGACCACCGCCGCGAGCTGCACCGCTGGGTGATGGCCGAGGTGCCGTCGGTCGTCTACTGGATCCCCGACTACGCCAGGCTCGGGATCGACGGCGTCTCGATCGGCTCGAACGACCTGACCCAGCTCATGCTGGGCGTCGACCGCGACTCCGAGACCTGCTCGGACCTGTTCGACGAGTCCGACCCGGCGGTGCTCGACGCGATCGCCCGGATCATCACCGCCTGCCGGGAGGCGGGCATTACCTCGTCGCTGTGCGGCCAGGCCCCGTCGACCCACCCGGAGTTCGCCGAACTCCTCGTCCGCCTCGGCATCACGTCGATCTCGGTCAATCCCGACGCCGTCGACACCGTGCGGCGCACCGTCGCCGCCGCCGAACGCCGCCTGCTCCTGCAGACGGCCCTGCAGTCCCTCGGCCGCGCCGCCGCCCGCTGACCAGGCCGTGGCCACGTCCGGCGACCAGGCCGTGGCCACGTCCGGCGATCACCGCCGCCGCCGGACCGCCGTTCGTGGTCCCGGTCCGTCGTTCCCGGACGCCTGAAAACCGGTTAAGGCGCATTCGCGGACCAGCACGGCGCTGAATGTTGCTCGCGGCCGCTGGCGACCGTGCGCGAGCGCCGGGCGCGCCTGAGCGTGGCCGGCTCCGCTCCCGCGGTGGGGCAGTTGGTGGCCTGTTTCGCCTAGCGGATTCGCCCGCACGACGGGCGCTCGCGGCGCGCATTTCCGGGGGATATTCCTCCGTCGCCAGACCCGGTCACAAGGGACGGATGACCCACCTGGCGCCGGTGTTGGTCCCGCCATTTCCTCGCCGTGCGGCCGGGGTGGGGAGGTGTACGGAGGGATAGGACGTCAATATGACCCGTTTCGAGGTTGTTTCCCCAGAAGACGTCGTCGTGCACACGCACGGCCCGCTGCCCCACGGCAGCGTCTCCTACGCCCGCGAGAAGACGATCGCGGTGGTCCACAAGTGCGGGCGGCCGGTCCTGCACGCCCGCGTCAAGCTGACCGCCCTGTCCGACCCGGCGCTTTCCCGGCCAGCGGTGGCGCAGGCGAACCTGGACGTCAACGGGCGCGCGGTGCGGGCGCAGGCGGCGGCCGCGACGATGCGGGAGGCGATCGACATGCTCCAGGCACGCCTACGCGAACGCGAGGCGCGGGTCGTCCGGCACGGGGAAGGACGCCACCACGCCGCGTCGCACCACGGCCACGACCGCCAGGCTCACGAGCGCCACGGCCACGACCGGCGCCACGCCGACCGCCACTGGTTCGAGGTCGGGCCGGCGGAGGGCCGGACGATCGTCCGGAGAAAGTCCTTCACGCTCGCCCGGGAAACCCCGGCCGACGCCGCGGAGGAAATGGAGGCCATGGGATACGACCACCACCTGTTCATCGACGCCGAGACCGGCCAGGACAGCGTCATCGAGCGGACGGGGCCGGCCGCCTACCTGGTGACCCACGTCATCCCACCGGCAACCGGCACTCGCCCGCCCGAGCCCTGGATCACCATCAGCGAGCACCCCGCCCCCGTCCTCACCGAGGCCGAGGCGGTGGACCGGCTCGAGCTGACCGGATCGCGCTTCGTCTTCTTCCTGGACAAGACGACCGGCCGGGGCGCGCTGCTCTACCGCCGCTTCGACGGCCACTACGGGCTGATCCTCCCGCCGGCCTAACCCCGTTCTCCGGGCGTCGACGCGGGAATCCGTCCCACGGACGACTCCCGCGCCGCCCCGGTGCCGCGGGTGCAGGCCGGGCGTATCAGGGCCAGCAGCGGCACGATCGCTCGCCAGGTTGCGACGTGGTCACCGGCCCACCGTGCCCCGGCCGCCGCAGGTTGGGCAGCACGCTCGGTCGTAGTCCGCGTAGCTGTCGCCGTCCTCGCGGTCGCCACGCCCGTGCTTTCGGGCGACGACGCCTCGACCGCCATCGGCGTCACAGGTCAGCGCGCCCCAATCATCGCGGATGTCGGGGTCGGGCCAGGTGTCGGACCCACACCGCTCATCCGCCCTTCTCCCACCTGCGCGCCCAGCGGGACCCTCCACGGGCAGCACGGACTGTGAGCCCTTGCTGGACCGCCCTGCCGGACCCGGAAATCGAGATCGCGGGCTGTGATCGGATTTGTCTCCCGGGTGACGGTAGAGTGGGCAGCCGGACAGGGCCTGTGGCAGGAGCCGCCTCAAGGCCAAATGTCATCAGACGCCGCCAGACGGTAGGCTGCGGGGACCCGGGGCGGTAGCTCAGCCGGTCAGAGCAGGGGACTCATAATCCTCCGGTCGTGGGTTCGAGCCCCACCCGCCCCACGCTCACTTTTCGTGGTACGCGCAGGTCAAGATCTTGCTGTCGATCGGTCACTCTGACCGTTGATCGTTCCTGGCGGCCACGCCCGGCAGCCACGTTCGTGTCAGGCTGCCGGAGCCGAATCGCCGTCGACTCCGTCCGCCCCGGCGCCGTCTTGGTCAGCTTTGGGCGCGTCGTCGCTGTCGCCTGGTCGTCGCTCGCGTCGGCTCCCCACAGTGGTCGCCGATCCGGGGAGGGCCGCGTCGCGGGCGCATTTCGAGGAGGACGTGGCTGAACGTGCTGAGCGCACGCCGATCTGCGAGGGGCTGAGATTTCCATCGCCGCGCGGGCCGGTACGCCCTGGGCCAGGGGCAATGTGGCCGCGGTGTGCCTCGCGTCGTGAGCTCGGGCGCGGGGAATCACCTTCGGATTCTGCGGAGCGATGCTCCGGCTAGGGCCAACACCGCCACTCCCACCATCTCCGGTCCCAGTGCGGAGATCTGACCATTGCTGTCGATGAGCCACAGAACTGCGGCCGTAACCGCAAGTCCCAGGCCCACGATCCACAGAAGGAACGAGACGACACGGGACTGGAACACCCTGGCAAAGCTGTTGACGGCGAGGCAGCAGGCAGCGAGGGCTGGTGAGCGGCGCAGGTTCTGCCGAGCCATCCAAAGCGTCTCGACGGCGATGGCATTGGTCCGTGTCGACTGGGCATGGCCTGATGACCGGTACGCAAAGCCCTCACTGGAGGCGATCGCGCCGGCGCAGTCGAAAAGAATCGTGCGGACTCCCGGTGAGGTCAGGAGTGCACGACGTCGGCACACGGTCGCCGCGGCAAGCAGGTACAGCTGCCAGGGAATCCGGACGTAGTACTGTCGATCGCCGATTGTGTACTCGTAGTTGGCCTCGGCTCGGCTCGCAGCTTCGGGACGAAGGCTCTCCCACAGCTGGCGCCATTCGCCTGCGAGCGTTCGGTCTTCGGGGGTGACTTGGGCCAACGCGAAGAGGATCGCACACCGTACATACGGGCTCACCTGCGTTCCTGCGGATAGGTCGGACCGCAGCGCGGTGATCTCGTCCGTCGCGATTCCGACGCCGGCTGCGTGGAGCGCACGCAGAACGTGTGCCGTTGCCAGTGGGTCGCGCCTGGCGGTGGGATCCAGCTCGACCGCCCAGCCGCCAGTCGGGCACCGGGCCGCTGTGATCCGCGGAAGGAGTCGGCCGATCAGTAGATCGCGTCCGGCCGCGGCCGCGGGAGCGATCGAAAGGGCATAGAGAACGTCTGCGGACTTGAACGTGTCGCGTTTCTCGATTGCGAGCCGCGCGCGGACGACAGGCAGCCCCTCGGGGTCAGCGAGCCCCTCCTCAATCTCAGGCCGTTCCTTCAGGTAGCGGATCAGCGCATCGATCATCCGGAGGCGGTCGGTGTCGGGAGCTGATCGGGAGAGGACGAGGACGGCTGCCGCGGTGCCGAACAGGCCCCGTTGGGCGAACGAGTATTGGTCCAGGTACTGGCCGGCGGCCGCAGTGCCTGCGGGCAGGCCGGTGACCTGCGCGCCCTGGGTGAGCAGGCGACCAAAGCGCTCACGTACGTGGCGAATGCAGTCGTCGATCAGTCTGACGTCGGCGAAGATCCGGTAGCCGACTGCGGATCGTCCGGAGAGCGCCACGCCTCGATCTCCACTCGGCCTGAGTCGCGTAAGAGTCTGATCGTCTGGTGCGTCGTGCTGGAGTCCTCCACCAGCGCGTAGTCCCACAGGTCGGGCTCGCCACGCACCTCTGCCCACTGCCTCCGGAAGTATTGGGAGACGCGGACATCGGCACCGATACTACATGGTCCTGGATTCCACCCGAGCAGAAGATACTGGTAGGCATCGACAGTGCGATCACGAGAGCGCGTTAAGAGGGCTTCGCCGAGCGAAGCGTACCGGGTCTTCTGGCCTGGTAAGGCCAGTTCGATCCTGCCGGGCGCAATGTGGAGATGGGCGTGGTCCACACAGGCCGAGCTGCGGCCAGGAAGTGGCGGGCCGCCGTGCTCCCAATAGGTGACGAGACTGAAGACCGAGGTCGCATGCCGCAACGCCGCCATCACTGATCCCGGGATCGTCTGGTCCTGTCTCGCCGCCTGGATAAGGCTGCTGGCGTGAACGGACGGAGCGACAAGCACATATCCTGGGACAAGGCCGCCGATTCCGGGGATCATGATGCACGAGCCATCGGTCCACAGGACCTGGTCGTACCATGGCCCGGGCCGACCGGTCGCGGCGTCACAGAGGAAGCATCCCGCCTTCGCGGTCACAACAACACCCGGATCCGGTCCCATAGGACTTCCTCGAATGCGGCGATGCCCTCGTCGCTTGCCGCCACGGTGACTTCGGCAATGTAATGCGAGTTGTCGATCACGAGGTCGAACGTTCCGCTGTGCGGGCCAAAGTCGAGGCCGTAGACGCGGCGGAACTGCTCGACTGAGAAGCTGTCCTTCTGGCGAACCTGATCGGCCAGATCGAGTGGAGCCTCGGTGCCGTCGCGCAGGTAGGAAACCTGCGCTTTCATTGTTCTTGAGCGAAAGGATGACGAGAGCCAGATCCTCAGGGCGTCTTCACCACGATAGAGCCAAGGCTGCAGCCATGCGTCGATGACGACAGGCGCTCTCGTCTCCTGAATTGCCCTCGACATCTCGGCATCGGCTCGGACATCGATAGAGTCGTCGCGCTGCCGCGCACGGTCGGTGTTGGGCGACCACTCTCGCTCGCTTGCCACCTCGCAGGACAGCCTCCGCATTATTTGTGACATGCCGAGATAGCGCCAGCTCAGACGCTTGGCGAGCAGCCGCGCATGGGTGGTTTTTCCCGCTGCGGTGAAGCCTGACACGATTATCTTCGATGCCACATTATGTTTCACAATCTCTGAGCACGGCCTCAATTGTCGGTCGTTGGGATGGGATCACCTCGTAGCGATCAAGTTCTGCTAGCGGGACCCATTCGCACTCGTCCAGATGGTCGTCGTCTTCTCGGTTGGAGGTGTCGATGATCCCTGACTCGACGGTGCAGTACCGCGACGCCGCGATCACGCGTGTCGGTTCCCCATTCCAGATCATCTCCCAGGACCACAGGCAGATGGGCCGACCTGGCGCGACATCAAGACCAGTCTCCTCCCGAACCTCTCGGCGGAGATGCTCGTCCAGAGACTCATCGGACTTGATCCGCCCGCCAGGAAGATCCCACATCCCGGGATTGTGCGGATCGTTCTGGGTCTTTCTGACAAGTAGTGCCCTGCCTTCGCTGACGATGACGGCCTTTTGTGCGAACTGAAGCCTCACGGCTGTTCTCCGATTCGCCGAAGTTGAGCCCGGCCATAGACTGGGCGCCGCAGACTTCCCGGCGGTGAGGTCAGACTGCCACAGCGCAGGGCGTTCCTCGCATCCTGCGCTCGATGACACCCGTGGTGAGGCCACCGAGGCGCCACAGAAGTGGACGAACGTGAGTGTCCGGGGAAGACGGCCCAGCGAGGACGGGCCGCGGCCGCCAGGCAGGGCTGTGCGTCCGAGCGCGGACCGCACTGTTCCTCGACCGGCGCGGTCCGATCTCGTCGACTGCTCGCCGATCGGCGGGCGCATCGAGACGAGACGATCGCACGTACAGGCTGGTTACGCTTGCGATCCGACACGCTCCTGCCCCTCAGGGTGACCGCCTCCGCATGGTCTTGCCGCGCAACGATAGCGGTGAGGCTGCACGGTCGGCAGGGGAATGGGTCATTTTGTGAACCCAACCGGAAGCCAAGATCTGCAGTGCTGAGTCTCGTTCGAACGAGTGAGCTGGCAGCCCACGCGTTCCGCCATGGTGGGCTTGAGGATCGAACCCCAGCCCAACCGACCGTCGCCCGGCTGGGGTACGGATCACCCGGTGGCTGCCAGAACGGCAGCTAA
>JADGHD010000121.1 GCA_019689615.1 Frankia sp.
GGTGGTCAGCCGGGCCGCCCGGCTCGCCCCGCGTCAGGTGGTCAGCAGCATCGCGCCAGCGATCGGGCCGCCGCCGACGCCGATGGCGGCGACCTCGTGCCTGGCGACCTGCCGGTCGCCGGCCTGGCCGCGTAGCTGGAGGCAGGCCTCGTGCAGGATCCAGTAGCCGTGCATCCGGCCAGCGGAGAGCTGGCCGCCGTAGGTGTTGACCGGGAAGCTGCCCTCCAGCGCGATCCGGCCGGGATCGGCCACGAACGGGCCGGACTCGCCGGTGCCGCAGAACCCGAACGCCTCCAGCCAGGCCAGGGTCATGAAGGTGAACCCGTCGTAGAGCTCGGCGAAGTCGACGTCGCTCGGCCGCAGGTCCGTGCGTGACCACACCTCGGCCGCCGCGTCGGCGCCGCCCATCCGCGGGTAGTCGGGCCGCCGGTACCAGCCGCCCGGGCCGGCCGAGCCGCCCATCGCCGCGACCCGCACCGGGTGGTCGCACGCCGTCGCGTGCTCGGCCACGGACACCACGACGGCGACCGACCCGTCGACCGGAACGTCGCAGTCGAGCAGCCCGAACGGCTCGGACACCGGCCGCGCGGACAGGTAGTCGTCCAGAGTGATCGGGTCCCGGTAGACGGCGAGCGGGTTCAGTCCGGCGTTGCGCCGGCTGTTCACGGCGAGCGCGCCCAACTGCTCGCGCGTCGTGCCGTGGAGGTGCATATGCCGGCGGCAGTGCATCGCCAGCCAGTTCGCGGCCGAGTAGCCGTGGTAGGCGATGAGGTCGCTCATCCCGCCCATGAACCCGTCCCGGGGCGGCTGGGTGGAGGCAGGGCGGGCGCTGGCGGGCTCGCCGGCGTCGGCCACCCGCAGGTGTGGGGCGTCGCCGTTCTGCAGCATCGCGCCGCCGACCATCTGGACCGTGCGGTAGATCAGCACGTGCCGGGCGGTGCCGGCGGCGACGGCGCGGACCGCCGACATGACCGGCGACAGCAGGCCGCCGGACGCCCCGCCGGTGACCAGCCCGCCGCCGTCGAACGAAGGTTTGATACCAAGGGCGGCGCACGCCTCCTCGGGTGGCGTGTCGCCGAGGGTGGCCACGCCGTCGATGTCGGCCGGCCGCAGCCCGGCGTCCGCGATCGCCTGCGTCGCGGCCTGCACGGTCAAATTGAGGTGCGGAATGCCGGTTCGCCGGCCGATCCGCGAGATGCCGATGCCCGAGATGATGGCGCGTCGTTCCGGCAGCTCTGTCATGCTGCGACGCTATGCCCCGGGCTGTGCCGGAGTCGCCCGGTGTGCGCGCCCCGGCGGCCCGATGTCCGGAAGGAGCCCAAGCCATGACCGACGTGCTGCCCGCCCCCAACGCGTCCGCGGGCGGCGGCCAGGCCGCGCCGCCGGCCCCTCGGGTGCTGCCGCCGCTGGATGACACCAACCGCCCGTTCTGGACCGGCGGTGCGGCCGGGGTCCTGCTGATCGGGCGCTGCGCGGACTGCCGCCGCTGGACCCACCCGCCGATCGAGTCCTGCCCGGAGTGCGGCGGCCCGGTGGCCCCGGAGCCGGTCAGCGGCGCGGGCACCGTCTTCACGTTCACCGTGAACCACCACGCGTTCCATCCGGCGGTCCCGGTGCCCTACGTGATCGCCATCGTGGAGCTGGCCGAGCAGCCCGACCTGCGCCTGGTGACCAACATCGTCGACTGCCCGCCGGAGGCGGTCCACATCGGCATGCCGGTCCAGGTGGCGTTCGAGCCGAACGGCGAGGCATTCGTCCCGGTCTTCCGCCCGGCCGGCTGACCGCCGCCGGTCGCGACGGCGGTCAGCGTCTGCGGTCAGCGACGGCGGGCCGCGTCAGCTCGCCCGGGCGGTGGCCACGTCGCTGCGGCCGGTCGGCTCGGGGCGCAGCTCGCGCGCCGGGATCGACGGCGGGATCGGGCGGCGGGGCTCGCGCACCCCGGCGCTGCCGTCACCGCGGTCGAGCCAGAGCCGGATGAACGCGCCGGGAGGGACCCTGGCCCCGGTCTCCGGCGCCTGCGCGGTGACCTTCGCGGTCGGGTCGACGGGCGTGTTGGACGGTGGCCCGTCCGGGTCGTTGGCGACCGCGATCAGGAAGACCTCGGTCAGCGTCGCCGACGCCTGGGCCCAGGTCATGCCGACGACGTTCGGCACGGGCACGAGCTTCTGCCTGCGCCCGCGCCGCCGCTCTCGGCGGTCCAGCTTCGTGATGACGGACGGGTCCAGCGGCGGCAGCCCGCGCAGCGCCTGTTCGGCGAGTTCGGCCGCGGCGAGCCTGGCGGCGTCCGCCAGCAGGCCTTCCGGCCCGTCGGGTGCGCCGGCACCCTTGGCCGGAACCTGCGGCGGCCGGTCCGGCTCGTCCAGATCGCGCCAGCGCTCCCAGGCGGACTGGCGGGTCATCCCCAGCCGGGTCGCGATCTCGGCCCAGGACTTCCCGGTCCGCCGTGCCGTCCGTACCGCCTCCAGCTCAGCCTCGTCCAGCAGGCGGCGCAGGAAGCCGATGTCGGTCAACGCGGTCAGCGCCCGGGCGCCGTTGTCCGACTCGGCCGTGCGCCCGCTCGCGTTGTCATGGCGCCAGGTGCCCAGCCGGTCCCACGCCCGCCGGCCGGTCTGCCACGGTGTCCGATCCTTGCCCATGCTTGTCAGGCTATCCTGACAAGGACGGCGCTGACTACCCTACGCCGTAGACTGACTACTTCTTCCGCGCCGCGGCCGGGCGCGTGCCCGGCGGGATGCACTGATCGTCGGGCGGCGCGGGACTGCGCGCCCCGGTTGCTAGGCTCCGGCGGCGGGAGGTGCCGACATGCCGGACGAGAAGGACCCCGCGGGCCAACCCGCGGCGCCGGACGGGCTGGACACGCCGCCGCAGCCGGACGCCGCGACCCCTCCGCCCGGGCCGGCCGCGCCGCCGATCATCGTCTCGGCGTCGGGCGTGCCCGTGGTGGGCGACGGGGCGTCGAGCCTGCCCGGGGCGTGGTCCCCGTTGCTGCCGCCACCCCGGGATCCCAATTCCGGGCCGTGGGACCCCGGTACCCCTACGATTACCCCCCGTGACCAGGACAGCCAGCTGTCGCCCGGTACCGCCGACCACGAGGACGTCGACGCCGACGAGTTCGATGACGACGAGGTGGAGTGGGATGCCAGGCCCGGGGCGGACGCGATGACCGTCGTCGGGCGGCCGCCCGGCGAGCGGGCAGACGAAGCCGAGGACGAGGAGCCGGCCGCGCCGTCCTGGCAGCGGGACCTGTCCAGCCAGCGCCCGCGCCGTCGCCAGCTCGCTCCGGAGGTGCGGGTCGCCGCCTTCGGTGTCGCCGCGGCCGTGCTGCTCGCCGTCGGCGTGATCGTCCTGGCGACGGCGCTGCGGGACGATTCGTCCGGCTCGTCGACGGACAGCGTCGCGGCGGCTGAGTCGGTCAAGCCCCCGGCGACCTCGAAGGTCGGTGACTGCGTCTACACCGAGGACGGGACGCCGCCGGCCCGGAACGTCACCCTTCCGCCCTCCGGCCCGAGCGTGGACACCCGGCCGGCCACCATGGTGATCACGACCGACAAGGGCACGATGACGGCGACCCTGGACGCGGCGAAGGCGCCGTGCACCGTGCACGCCCTGCGCTACCTGGCCGAGCAGGGGTTCTTCGACAACACCACCTGCCACCGGATGACCGGCGGCGCGGCTCCCAACATCTCCGTCCTGCAGTGCGGCGACCCGACGGCGACCGGCTGGGGCGGGCCCGGCTTCAGGTACGCCAACGAGAACACCGAGGGCGTCAACTACAACCGCGGCGTGATCGCGATGGCGAACGCCGGCCCGGACACCAACGGCAGCCAGTTCTTCATCAACTACGCCGACCCGAACGAGGTCGGGGCCGAGCTGCTCGCCGGCGGCTACACGGTCGTCGGGCAGATCACCGAGGGCCTCGACGTCCTTGACGCGATCGTCGCGCCCGGGGTCGAGGGCGGCGGGGACGACGGCCAGCCGGCCAGCCCGCCCACGATCCAGTCGATCAAGATCACCCAGTAGGCGCCGCCGGCTCGCCGGCCAGCGCCCGCCGGGCCGGCGGCGACGCCGTCGGCTCTGCGTCCGGCTCTGCGTCCGCCATGCGCGGGCGCTCCCGCCGCCGCGGCGCGTTCCCGGGCGCGAGCGTGGTCATCCCCCTGATCGTCCGTTGGGCAGACGGCAGCGGACCCGGCGGGGAGACTGGCGGGCATGGTCGACGTGGCGCCCGAGCGGTTTGAGGAACTCGTCGTCGAAGCGATCGACAGCCTGCCTCCCGAACTCGGCCGGCAGATGAGCAACGTCGCCGTGCTGGTCGAGGAGGGCACCCCGGACGGCCTACTCGGGCTGTACGAGGGCGTTCCGCTGACCGAACGGGGCGACTGGTACAGCGCGGTCCTGCCCGACCGGATCACGATCTATCGGGCGGCGATCTGCGCCATCTGCGACACCGAGGAGGACGTCGTCGAGGAGGTGCGGATCACCGTCATTCACGAGGTCGCGCACCACTTCGGCATCGACGACGACCGGCTGCACGAGCTGGGCTGGGCGTGACCGAGCCGACCGGCTCGGCCGCGCAACGAGAAAAACCCCTCGCTGTGCGTAGCGGATTGTGCGTGCTCCGACGCCGGGTCGGGTAGGGCCTCCTGCGGGTGAGCACTGGCCATGCCTGCGCGCCCGGCGTCCCCGGCGAAGCCGTCGCGCCGGGCCGGTCAGCGATGGCCGTCCCGCTCGCCGCCCGGCCCAGGCGCAGGAGGTACCAGTGACGGGCGCGAACCCACAGCACGACGAGCCGAACGTCCACCACGCCGCCGCCAGCCCCGCGACCGGTGCGGCCGCGGCGACGGCTACGGTCATGGCCACGGTCATGCCGCCACACCGACCCCGCCCCGGTCGGCCGGGGCTGATGATCGACCAGGACCGGCCGAGCACCTCCCGGGTGTACGACTACTTCCTCGGCGGGCAGCACAACTACCCGGTCGACCGGGCGCTGGCCGAGCAGCTCTGCCTGACGCTGCCGGACATCGGCGCGATCATGCGGGAGAACCGGGCCTTCCTCCGCCGGGTGATCCGCTTCCTGCTGGCCGCCGGCGTGCGCCAGTTCCTCGACCTCGGTTCCGGGATCCCCAACCAGGGCAACGTGCACGACCTCGTGGGCTGCGCTCGCGGCCGGGTCGTCTACGTCGACATCGACCCGACGGCGGTCGAGACCAGCCTGGAGGTCCTGGCGGACGAAGCGAACGCCACGATCATCCAGGCGGACCTGCGCGACCCGGCGTCCGTGCTCGACCACCCGCAGGCCCGCCGGCTGCTGGACCTGTCCGAGCCGGTCGCGGTGCTGCTCCTCGGCGTGCTGCACGACATCCCGGACCGGGACGACCCGTGGGAGATCGTCAGGCAGTACGGGGACCGGATGGCCCCGGGCAGCTTCCTGGCGCTCTCCCAGGGCGTGGCCGGCACCCGCCCGGACTCCGGCGGCTGCGCGACCCACGCCTACAACCGCGGCTACGCCGACGGCGCGCCGCGGCTGTCCCTGCGCACCCGCGAGGACACCCTGGCCTTCTTCGACGGGTTCGA
Source organism: Frankia sp. (assembly GCA_019689615.1). Taxonomy (GTDB): domain Bacteria; phylum Actinomycetota; class Actinomycetes; order Frankiales; family Frankiaceae; genus Pseudofrankia. The sequence continues at coordinate 5,572 of JADGHD010000121.1, forward strand.
GCTGGTCGCCCCCGGGCTCGTCTTCATCGAGGACTGGCGGCCCAAGCTGGCCGAGGACCTGGCACCGCTGTCGGCGCCGAAGCTGCCGGCCCACGTCCCGGCGCCGGTTCCCGCGCCGGGCCACCGTGCGGCCCTCGGCGGCGTCGGACTGCGCTAGAGCCGTCCGGGCTGGCCGGCAGCCGCCGGTCAGGCCGGGGGTGAGGCCGACGGGTCCGTCGAGGGCGGGTTCGTCGTCGGCGGCGTCGGTGTCGGCGATGAACCGCCGTCGGGCGGCGGGTCCGGGGCGCGGGCGACGGTGATCGTGATCGTCGAGCCGCGGGCGACCGTGCCGGAAGCCGGGGTCTGGGAGAGCACCCGGCCGACGGGCTGACCGCTGGCCTGCTGGCGGACGGACGCCGTGAGGCCCAGCCGGTTGAGCAGGTCCTCGGCGGCGGCGCGGCTCTGGCCGACCACGTTCGGCACGGCCACCTCGGCGCTTACCACCGTGATCGTCACCCGGCTCCTGGCGGCCACCTCGGTGCCGGCCGGCGGGTCGACGGCCTCGACCAGGCCGGGGGCCAGCGTCGCCTCGCCGGTGTTCTGCCGGACCACGACGTCGAGGCCAGCCGCCTGCAGCGCCGCGCGGGCGTCCGCCTCGGTCCCACCGGCCACGTCGGGCACCACGGTCTGTCCCGGCCCGGTGGACACGGTCAGCGTGATGGTCGTGTTCTTGGCCACCGACTGCCCGGGCGCCGGGTCGATGGCGGTGACCGTGCCGACCTCGGCGTCGCTCGTGGCGTAGGTGACCACGATGTTCGTGAAGCCCGCCGCCCGCACGGCCGCCTGGGCCGCGTCGGCCGGCTGGCCGACGACCGCCGGCACCCTGGCCTGGGCCCGCGGCCCGCCTACTGGCGTCACCGTGATCGTGACGGTCGTGCCGGCCGGGACGACGGAGCCCGTCTGCGGGGTGACCGCGGCCACCCGGCCGGGGCCGACATCGACCGGCCCGGTGCCGGCGCGCACGACGACGGACAACCCGCGGCCCTGCAGCCGCTCGCGCGCCGCCGCCTCGGTCAGCCCGACGACCTCTGGCACGGTCACGTCCGCCATCCCGGCGGACACCACCAGCGTGACCACGCTGTCCGCGGTCAGCCGGCTGCCCTCGGCCGGCCGGATCGCGAGCACGGTCTGCTGTGGCGCCAGGTCCGGTGTCAGGTCCCAGTTGATGACCGTGAACCCCGCCGCCCGCAGCCGCGCCTGCGCGTCCTGCGCCGACATCCCGACCAGACCGGACGGGATCGTGAGCTGGGCGACGGGCTTCCGGTCGCCCCGCCCGCCGGACTCCTGGAACGCGGCGCGGGCCGCGAAGACCACCGCGGTCAGCGCCACCAGAACGCTGAGCGCGCTGATCACGGTGGTCAGCCGGGGCAGCCGGCGCCGCGGCCGCGGCGGAACACCGGGCGTGCTCACGAGGTCCAGCGAGTCGGTGGTCTGCGCGGTCCGCGTCGTCGCCGCCGCCTGGCCCGCCGACATCTCGACCAGCTCGGTCGCCGGCAGCGGGGTGAGCCGGGTGGCCGTCTCCTCCGACCGCCAGCTCGGTGTGCGTGGCCTGGTCAGGCTGACCGTCGTGGCGGGCTGGCGCGCGTGGCCGGCGGAGTCATCGGGACGGTCCGCGCTCCGGCCGTAGATCCGGACCGGCCCGCGGGATGGCCCGGGCAGCCACATCGTGCCGGTGCGTTCCCGGTCATCCCGGCCACCCTGCTGGCCGGCGCCCGCCATGCTGCCACCGCCGTCGTGGCCGGCGGCGTCGTCCTTGCCGGCCGTGGCCGGGGTGGCGGCGTCACCGGAACCGGCCCGCGCCGGCTCGGGCGTCCCGGAGCCGTCCGGCGCCTGCGCGTCGCCGGCTTCCTCGCCGGCAGCGCTCGCCGGGTCCCCGGGTGCGTCCGGTGCCACGGCCGCGGCGGCGCTGTCGACCGCGTCCGCCGGGTCCGCCTGGCCGTCGTGGTCCGCGTGGTCGTCTTCGGTCTGGTCCCGCGGGTCGCCGGTCTCGCTGGTGGCGTCGGCGCGTCGTGCCGGCGAGCCCGCGCCCGGATCGGGCGACGGGACCGGGTCCTCGCCGGTCGGCTCGTCCTCGGCCGGGGCAGTCGCCGAGGCGTCGGCCGTGGCCAGCCCGTTTCCGTCGGCCGAGCCCGATGCGGGCGCCGCCGTCCCGGCGCCTGGTGCCTGTGCCCGCGCTCCTGACACCGGCTCGTCCTCGCCACCTGCGGCGGAGGGGGTTCCGGCTGTCGGGTCCGGTGGCTGCGCGTGGTCGTCGGCTGCCGCTAACCCGTCCTTGCTCGCCGTCGCCGATGGCGGCCCGGCGCTCGGGTTCCGCGGCTTCGCCTGGCCGTTGGCAGCGGGCGGTCCGTCCCCGGCTGGCGTGGATGACGGCGTCCCGGGCGCGCCATCCCGGGGTCGCGCCGGGGACGCCTCGGCCGCGCCAGCCCCGTCCTCGCCTGCCGCGGCGAGTGTCGCGCCCCGCTGGCCTGGCTGGGGGGTGTCGGGCGCGGCCGAGCCGTCCTGGCCGGTCGTGGCCGGGGTCCCGGGAGTCCCGGCGGTCGCGGCGGGCGGCCGAGGGCCCGGCTCGTCCGCGCCGGCGTCGTCCGGTCCGGGCGGTGCGGCCGACGATGCCCCGTTCGCGCTGCCGGCGGGCTCGGCCGCGCGGCGGTCGCCGAGCAGCAGGGTCGCGACGCTGCCCGTGCTCGCCGGCGCCGCGGTGCCGGCGGGCATCGTGGTGGCGGGCTCGCTCAGGCCGAGGCGGAGCAGCTGCTGGAAGATCTCGCTGGCGGTCGGGCGGGCGGCCGGGTCCCGGCGCATCGCGGCGCGGACCACCTCGGCCAGCGCCGGGTCCACCCCGGTCAGGTCCGGGTCGGAGGTGACGATCCGGAACAGCACGGCGGCGGCGACGCCGGACCCGAACGGCCGGCGACCGGTGGCCGCGTAGATCACGAGCCCGCCCCAGGCGAACACGTCCGCGGCCGAGGTGACCCGCTCGCCGCGGGCCTGCTCCGGGGACATGAACGCCGGTGTGCCGACGACCAGGTCCTTGGTGACGACCGTGCTGTCCGGAGCCCAGGCGACACCGAAGTCGATCAGCCGGGGCCCGAACGGCGAGAGCAGGACGTTCGACGGCTTCAGGTCGCGGTGTACCAGGCTCGCCGCGTGGATGGCGGTGAGCGCTGCCGCGACGCTGACCGCTACCCGCTCGACGTCCCCGGAGGACAGCGGGCCGTTCGTGGCGACCGAGTCGGCCAGCGTCGGGCCGTCGATGAACTCGGTGACCAGGTACGGGGGGCCGTCGTCGGGGTCGACGACGTCGAGCACCTCGGCGGTGCAGAACCGGGCGACCCGCCGGGCCACCTGTGCCTCCCGGCGGAACCGCAGCCGGTACTCCAGGTCGTCGGCCAGGTCGGCGCGGACGACCTTCACCGCGACCAGGCGCCCGCCCTCGTTGCGGCCGAGGTAGACGGTGCCCATGCCGCCCTCGCCGAGGCGGGAGAGCAGCTCGTATCGCCCCAGCTCACGCGGGTCGGAAGGACGCAGCGGGGTTCCCCTGCCGACCGCCGCCGTCGCCTCGGCCGGCTCGCGCTGACCCGAGCGCGGACCGGGCGAACCTGCGCGTGAGTTCACTTCGCCCCCGGATGAACCATGTGCGTGAGAGGGACGGCATCGCGTTCCTCCCCTCAGGGACGCACAACGCGGCCAGCTGGTTGTCCATTGTCGTATATCCGACATGGCTGACACTTCTGGGTGCGGTCGCACCCGAGGCCCGGCTGGTTCGCGCCGCGTATTCCGAGGTCAGGGACGCGGCGACAGCTCGCGCGGGCGCGCCGTTAGCCGCGGGTCGTTGGGGGAATCCCCGGAGAACGCCGGTCGACGAAGAGAGTGCGTTGTTGTTTTCCGTCGGCGCGCTGCCGGCGGTCCACGTCGCCGCGGGCGGGCTCCGGGCGGCCGCTGGCGGAACACGCCCGGAGCACGCCCGCGAATCAGGCGGCGAAGTCGAAGACGAGGCGGTCCGGGCCGGTCAGCTCCATCACCCGGAAGCCGACGACATCGTCGAGACCGACACCGATGTGGACGTAGCCCTCGAAGTCGCCGGCCATCACGACGTCGTGGATGGCGGTCAGGCCGTCGCCGACGACGGCGACCGGGGCGCGCAGGGTCGGCTGACCGCTGTCGTCGTGGGCCTGCGCCGGAGTGACGACGATCTCGAAGTACGCCTGGCCCTCGAGCGGCAGCGGGGAGCCCGACCCCGGCTGGTAGACCTGGTCGACGTAGCGGGCGGTGTAGCCGGGCAGGCCGCCGGCGAACTCCAGCACCACCCGGTCGAAGCTCATACCGCCTTCTTCCTCGTTGTGCGCGGAGCGGACCTCGACCAGCCGGGGCGACGGCGAGACGGTCCTGGTCAGCGACTGCTCCTCGCTCGACCAGACCTCGGGGCTCGCCACGCCGCCGGTCGGTGAGGTGTCGGGGGTGACGGGCGCCGACGTGCCGGCGGTCGGCCCGCCGGAGGCCGACGGCGTCCCCGGGCCGCCGTCGCCGTTGTCGTCGGAGCCGCCGCAGCCGGTCAGCAGGGCGGCCAGCAGCGCGGCGGCCGGCGTGAGCATCCGCCAGCCGGCCAGGCGGGTGCGCGACCGGCGCGGGATGGCCGTCGCGGCTCGCTCCCGCCGGTCGCTGGCCGGGCGGGGCGGTTGGCCGGACGCGCAGGGCCGCGCGCTGGCGAGGAGCGCGGGCTCCGGCCGGACCGGTGCTGTCTGTGGCGTCATGACGGCCTCCGAGCTGAGGTGCGCCGGTGGCGGGGCCACGGCCGAGAGCTGGGAGCTAGAAAGCTACGCCCGGACCGTCCGCTCCGGTGGAAAACGTCCGTCTGCCGACGGGCGGGCCAGTGGCGGTCGGCTGGGGCATGTCCGCTGGTCACGGCGCTGTGACCGGTCCGGTGGGGTCGCTCGGCTGGCCAGGCCCGCCGGTCGGCTGCGGTGGGGTGGTCTCCGGAGGCGGAGGCGGCGGGGTCGGCTCTGGCTGGGG
>JADGHD010000122.1 GCA_019689615.1 Frankia sp.
GACGATCACCTTGCCGCCGATCTCCTCGCGCAGGATCCGGTTGGGCGAGCCGACGTCGCCGCGCGCCTCCGGGGCCACCGTGGCGGCGAACGAGCCGGCGGCGACCCGGACCCGCAGCGCCTGGTCGGTGGCGAGCTGGGCCGGGTCCCGGATGATCGTCCCGGTCTCGGCGTCCTGGACCAGGGCGTAGCCGCGCTCCAGGGTCGCCGCGGGCGAGAGGGCCCGCAGCCGGGCGGTGGCGTGGGCGAGGTCGCGCCCGGCGCCGTCGACGGCGTGCGCGACGGCGCGACGCGCCCGGCCGGCCAGCACCACCACCTCGGCCGAGCGCCGGCCCAGCTCGCGCTCCGGCGCCGCCAGCACCGGCCGGGCGCGCAGGTCGGACAGCCAGCGCCGCTCCCGCTCGACCCGCTGCTCGACCACCCGCCGGGCCCGCGCCCGCAGCGACCCGACCAGCGCCGACTGCTCGGCGACGTCCGGCACCACCTTCCTGGCCGCGTCCGTCGGCGTGGACGCGCGCACGTCGGCGACCAGGTCGAGCAGCGGGCAGTCCTGCTCGTGCCCGATCGCGGAGACCACTGGCGTGCGGGCGGCGGCCACCGCGCGCACCAGCGCCTCGTCGGAGAACGGCAGCAGGTCCTCCAGCGACCCGCCGCCCCGGGCGATCACGATCACCTCGACGTCCGGGTTGGCGTCCAGCTCCCGCAACGCGTCGATGACCTGCCCGGCGGCGAGCGGGCCCTGCACGGCCACCTCGCGGGTGACGATCCGCACCGCCGGCCAGCGGCGCCGGGCGTTCTCCACGACGTCACGCTCGGCGGCGCTCGCCCGGCCGGTGATCAGCCCGACCGCCGCTGGCAGGAACGGCGGCCGGCGCTTGCGCGCCGCCGCGAACAGGCCCTCCGCGGCGAGCAGGGACTTCAGCGCCTCCAGCCGGGCGAGCAGGACACCGACCCCGACCGGCCGGATCTCGACGACGTCGAGCGCGAGCGTGCCCCGCCCGGGGTGGAACATCGGCCTGCCCCAGACGACCACCCGCGCGCCGTCCGTCAGCGCCGGCCCGACCGCGTCGCACACCGCCCGCGGGCAGGTCACCCGCAGGGAGACGGCCGCGACCGGGTCACGCAGGGTGAGGAAGACGGTGTTCACGCCGGGACGCCGGGCGAGCTCCGTCACCTGGCCCTCCACCCAGACGCGCCCGAGCCGGTGCACCCACTCGCCGATCGCGCGCGAGACCGTGCGCACCGGCAGCGGCTGCTCCGGGCTCGATGTCAACGCCACGCCTGCACACTAGGCGCAGCCGTGGCCGATCGACGCTTACCGCCCACACCGCCACGCCACGTGGCGGCGGACGCCCGGTGAGGCCGACGCCGCCGGCGTGGCGGACGCGACACGCGGCGCCGGCGACGTCAGCACCACGACATCAGCGGGCCGGCCGGCCGGCGAAGCGGCGCAGCGGCGAGCGGCCATGGCCGGCGAACCCGGCCCGCCAGTGCCGGCGAAAGCCCTCGGACCTGGTATTTTTCGCTCACCCGGCGCCATGGGCCCACCGGTGTCTGGCGGCGAGCCGGACGCATGCAGCAAGCGGTGACGCACCGACGCCCCGTCTTCCCGCCGGGCCCACGCCGCGTAGACTGCCGAGACATGGGGCGGGTCCTTCTGGCCAAGCCGCGCGGCTACTGCGCCGGTGTCGATCGAGCGGTCCAGACCGTGGAGAAGGCACTGGAGCTGTACGGCGTTCCGGTATACGTGCGTAAGCAGATCGTGCACAACGCGCACGTCGTCAAGACGTTGGAGGCGAAGGGCGCGATCTTCGTCGAGGAGACCGACGAGGTGCCCCATGGCGCCACCGTCGTGTTCTCGGCCCACGGCGTGGCGCCCACGGTGCACGAGGAGGCGGCGGAGCGCAGCCTGCGCACGATCGACGCCACGTGCCCGCTGGTAACCAAGGTTCACTCCGAGGCGCGGCGGTTCGCCCGGGAGGACTACGACATCCTGCTCATCGGCCACGCCGGCCACGAGGAGGTCGTCGGGACCACCGGCCAGGCGCCCGACCGCATCCACCTGGTCGACGGCCCGGAGGACGCCGCCGGCGTGAAGGTCCGCGACCCGAAGCGGGTCGCCTACCTCTCCCAGACGACGCTGTCGGTCGACGAGACGATGGTCACCGTCGAGGCGCTGCGCGAGCGGTTCCCGCACCTGCAGGGCCCGCCGAACTCCGACATCTGCTACGCGACCCAGAACCGCCAGGTGGCGGTCAAGGAGATCGCCCGCTCGGTCGACCTGATCCTGGTCGTCGGCTCGCCGAACTCGTCGAACTCGGTCCGCCTCGTCGAGGTCGCCCTCGACGCCGGCGCGCCCGCCGCCTACCTCGTCGACAACTGCGAGCAGGTCGACGCCTCGTGGCTGGACGGGGTGGAGACGGTCGGCGTCACCAGCGGCGCCTCGGTCCCCGAGGAACTGGTCACCGAGCTGATGGCGTGGCTGGCCGAGCGCGGCTACACCGACGTCGAGGAGATCACCTCCACCGAGGAGCACCTCCTGTTCGCCCTCCCGCCCGAGCTGCGCCGCGACATGCGGGCCCGGGAGCGGGAGCGCGCCGCCGGCTGAGCACGGCCCCCGCCGGCCCGCACGACGCGGCCACATCACCCGGCTCCGCCCGGCCTGGACTCGTTAGCCTGCGGAACATACCGCGCGTACCGCCCGCACCGTGGCGGGCAGCCAACGCCGGCTGTCGCAGACGAGGAGCTTTCGCATCATGGCCGAGCAGGAGTACCGGATCGAGCACGACAGCATGGGGGACGTCCGGGTCCCCGCCACCGCGAAGTGGCGGGCGCAGACCCAGCGGGCGGTCGAGAACTTCCCCGTGTCCGGTCAGCGGATCTCGCGCGCCCACATCGCCGCGCTCGCTCGGGTCAAGGCGGCGGCGGCGACCGTGAACGCCAAGCTCGGCGTGCTCGACGGGGAGATCGCCGAGGCGATCGTCTCGGCGGCCACCGAGGTCGCCCGCGGTGACTGGGACGACCACTTCCCGCTGGACGTGTTCCAGACCGGCAGTGGCACCTCGTCGAACATGAACACGAACGAGGTCATCGCCACCCTCGCCAGCGAGCGCCTCGGCCGGCCGGTCCACCCGAACGACCACGTGAACGCGTCGCAGTCGTCGAACGACGTGTTCCCGTCGTCCATCCACATCGCCGCCACCCAGGGCATCGTCCACGACCTGATCCCGGCGCTCGACCACCTCGCCGCCGCGCTGGAGCGCAGGAGCGTCGAGTTCGCCGAGGTCGTGAAGTCCGGGCGGACCCACCTGATGGACGCCACCCCGGTCACCCTCGGCCAGGAGTTCGGCGGCTACGCCGCGGCGGTCCGGCTGGGCATCGAGCGGCTGCAGGCGGCGCTGCCGCGGATCGGCGAGCTGCCGCTCGGCGGCACCGCGGTGGGCACCGGGATCAACACCCCGCCCGGCTTCTCCGCCACGGTCATCTCGGAGCTTGCCGCCAGCACCGGGCTGCCGCTGACCGAGGCACGCAACCACTTCGAGGCGCAGGCCTCCCGGGACGCTCTGGTCGAGGCGTCCGGCGTGCTGCGGGTCATCGCGATGTCGCTCTACAAGATCGCTAACGACCTGCGCTGGGCGTCCTCCGGCCCGCGGGCCGGCCTGGCCGAGATCCACCTGCCCGACCTGCAGCCCGGTTCGTCGATCATGCCGGGGAAGGTCAACCCGGTCATCCCCGAGGCGGTCTGCCAGGTGGTCGCCCAGGTGGTCGGCAACGACGCGGCGGTCGCGTTCGGTGGCTCGGCCGGCAACTTCGAGCTCAACGTGATGCTGCCGGTGATCGCCCGCAACCTGCTGGAGTCGATCCACATCCTGTCGACGATCAGCCGGCTGTTCGCCGACAGGTGCATCGACGGCATCACGGCGAACGTCGAGCGCTGCCGCCGCTACGCCGAGTCGTCCCCGTCGATCGTCACCCCGCTCAACCGCTACATCGGCTACGAGGAGGCGGCGAAGGTCGCCAAGCAGTCGCTGGCCGAGGAGAAGACGATCCGCGAGGTCGTGCTGGAGCGCGGCTACGTCGAGGCAGGCAAGCTCACGCTGGAGCAGCTCGACGCCGCCCTCGACGTGCTCTCCATGACCCGCCCGGCCGCCGCGCCGAGCAGCTGACACCTCGGTGGCGGTACCGCGGCGGCGCGGTACCGCCACCGGCACCGTCCGGGAAATCGCTGGTAACAAAGCCACAGAGTGGGCCGTTGGGCCGGTCTGCCCGCTATACCCTCGCGACGCAGGGTTAATGGCAGACGGGCCGGTTGGTCCGCGGATGGCGTAGTGGGAGCCCGGGCATGTACGACTACGACATCCTGGTGATCGGATCCGGCCCGGGTGGGCAGAAGGCGGCGATCGCGGCCGCGAAACTCGGCCGCAAGGTGGCGATCGTCGACCGCCGGGAAATGATCGGCGGCGTCTGCATCAACACCGGCACGATCCCGTCGAAGACCCTGCGCGAGGCGGTCCTCTACCTGACCGGCCTGACCCAGCGCGAGCTGTACGGCCAGAGCTACCGGGTCAAGGAGGACATCACCGTCGGCGACCTCTCGGCCCGCACCCAGCACGTGATCAGCCGGGAGATCGACGTCATCCGCAGCCAGCTGTCCCGTAACCGGGTCACCATCCTCACCGGCACCGGCCGGTTCGTCGACCCGCACACGATCGCGGTGAGCGGCGCGTTCGACAGCGAGACCCGCCGCTACACGGCCGAAAAGATCATCATCGCCACGGGCACCCGGCCGGCCCGCCCCGACTCGGTCGACTTCGACGGCCGCACGGTCGTCGACAGCGACCAGATCCTCAGCCTGGACCGGATCCCGAACTCGATGGTCGTGGTCGGCGCCGGCGTCATCGGCATCGAGTACGCCTCGATGTTCGCCGCGCTCGGGACGAAGGTGACGGTCGTCGAGCGGCGCGAGCGGATGCTGGAGTTCTGCGACCTGGAGATCGTCGAGGCGCTCAAGTACCACCTGCGCGACCTGGCCGTGACGTTCCGGTTCCGCGAGTCCGTGGCCTCGGTGGAGCGGCACAACGGCGGCACGCTCACCCTGCTGGAGAGCGGCAAGAAGATCCCCGCGGACACGGTGATGTACTCCGCTGGCCGCCAGGGCCTCACCGACGCGCTCGACCTGGCCAGCGCCGGGCTGACCGCGGACAGCCGGGGACGGATCAAGGTTGGCCCCGACTTCCGCACCGACGTCGAGCACATCTACGCGGTGGGCGACGTCATCGGCTTCCCGGCGCTCGCGGCCACCTCGATGGAGCAGGGCCGGCTGGCCGCCTACGCCGCCTGTGGCGAGCCGGTGAGCGGGCTGCGCGCCGACCTGATGCCGATCGGCATCTACACGATCCCGGAGATCTCCTATGTCGGGAAGACCGAGGACGAGCTGACCGAGAGCGCGATCCCGTTCGAGGTCGGCGTGGCCCGCTACCGCGAGCTCGCCCGCGGCCAGATCGTCGGCGACTCATACGGCATGCTCAAGCTGCTGGTCAGCCCGGAGGACCACCGGCTGCTGGGCGTCCACGTCTTCGGCACCGGCGCCACCGAGATCGTGCACATCGGCCAGACCCTGATGGGCTGCGGCGGCACCGTCGACTACCTCGTCGACAGCGTCTTCAACTACCCGACGCTGTCCGAGGCGTACAAGGTGGCCGCCCTCGACGCGATGAACAAGATGCGCGCGGTCGCCCGGTTCGGCGGCTGACCGCCGGCTCGTCGCGCGCATCGCGCCGACGGCCGCCGCCCGCGCCGCTTCCCGCCGCTGCTCCCCCGCCGCCCGCGCGGCTCAGTCCGGCAGCGGGATGACGTCCAGCAGGATCTCGTGCGGGTGCGGCCGGCGGTGCGGCGCCGGGCTGTCGTAGGCGACCAGCAGGGCGTTCGGGTCGTCCGGGGCGTGCGTGATGCCCTCGGCGTGGTCGACGCCGTCGCCGTATGGCACGTCGACGACCTTCTCGATCTGCTCGTCTGTGACGACGACGCTGGTCTGCGCCTTGTTGGCGTCGCGCCAGCGGTAGACCCGGACCGGCCCGTCGAGGTCCATCGTCGGCCCGGCGAGCAGCAGCAGGTCGTCGTTGTGCGCCAGGATGTCGCGGATGCCGAGGCCGCCGAGGTCGAGAAAGTGCTTGCGGTAGCGGGCCTCGCCGCCGCGCCCGGAGGCGTCCGGGCCGACCGGCGCCAGCAGCAGGTCCTGGCCATCGCCCTCGACCAGGCGCAGCTCGAGGACCACCGCCCAGCCGCGCAGCACCGGGCCGCGCAGGCCGAGGTAGATCTTCTCGCCGACGACCGCGAGGCCCTCGATGTCCAGGCCGTTGTCCTTGCTCGGGATCTTCAGGAACCGGCCGAGGTGCTCGTCGTCCTCGAGCACCGTGGTCAGCCGGGTCTGCTTGCGCAGGCCGAGGGCGGCGGCGGAGAGCTGGCGGCCCGGCTGGACGGGGTCCGGCCCGGACGCGCCCAGCGCCGGCAGGCCGTCCGGCCCGGTCAGCACGGGGATCCGGCCGAGCAGGTCGCGGTTGCGGTTCCTGCTGACCTTGGCCAGCCGGCGCAGTGCCTGCTCGGTCGCGTGGTGCGGCTTCACCCGCTTGCGGGTCAGGCTGTGCGAGCCGACGAACCACAGGTAACCGCCGTCCCGGTCCAGGCCCTCGATGTCGATCTCCGGGATGACCCCGTTCTCGTCCGGGCCCTCCGGCAGCGGCAGGAAGTGGCCGATCGGGAACGAGACGTGCTCGCTGTAGCAGCCGCCGGAGGTCGGCGACCCGACAGGGCCGGGCCCGGTCCAGGTGACCCGTTCGATCGCGACAGTCTCGTCGCCACCGAGCCACAGGCAGCGGCCCTCACCCTTGAGGGTCGACAGCGAGTCGGCGATGTCCGCGATCCCCTGGTTGACCGTGGTGGGGCCGTCCTCGGTGTGGCCGGCGCCGTCGAAACGGACCGAGACCGTCGCGACCGCCGTCCCGGCGCTGTTCGGCGTCATTCCCTCGTCTCCCAGCTGTTGTCATGCCAGGCCGCCGCCCCGGGCGCGAGCGACCCCTGTTCGCACCCGGTTAGCCGCGTATCTCCAGGTGCGAGAGCGTAGACCGACGGTCGGCGATCTGCGTGGATTGTCGTGCTGCCGATGGGAGATGCGGGCCACCCGGCGGCGGTAGGCAGCCATGGCGCGAACCATCCCGGCACCGGGCATGTGGGAGGGGACACCGCCCGGGTAGCCCGAAAGGGCGAGTGCGCCGACGCGTTCCGGTCAGCGGGGCGGGCCGCCCGGGGTCGCCGACGGGGTGACGCCCGCGGCCGCGGCGGCGGCGAGGCGCCGGGCGAGCAGCCCGACGAAGGTCCTCGCGAACCAGCGCATGAACGGCCCCGTGCCCGGGATCTTCGGGCGGAAGGTGGCCTTCCAGGTGATCCGGGTGTCGCCGCCGGGCAGCGGCTCGAGGTCGACGGTCGCCAGGTAGTCCCGCAGCGGGATCCCGGACAGCAGCCGGTAGGCCATCCGCCGCGGCGGCGCGTACTCGACGATCTCCTCGCGGCTCACCACCGGGCGCAGCCCGAGCTCGCGGATCGCGCCGACCCCGCCAGGCGGCGGCGTCCCCGTCCGGTACCAGCGCGAGGTGGGGACCAGTGGCCGGCCCCAGGAAGCCCAGTTGCCGCCGTCGGCGAGCAGCCCGAACACGGCGTCGACCGACGCAGCCGACCTCAGCACCAGCTCGTAGGAGTAGACCGGGCCGCCCGTCTCGCCCGCTCGTGTCGCCACTGGACCTCCCGCCTCGGCCTGGCAGCGGCCGCCATGGGGACGACGGCGCGCCGGTGCCGCCCGACCCGGCGGCTAACGCGCCGACGCCGACGCGGCAGCCGGCCGGTGCGCGGGGGCCGTCCTGACGAGCCGCAGCTTCGTGCCGAGTGTTCCAGGAATGTCGGCTGCTGGCACCCAGCGGGCGGCGGCGCCGGGCGGGAGGTCGGTCTCGTCCGAGCTGACGTGCAGCAGGTAGCGGAACTCGTAGTGGACGTGCTCCGGCGCGCCCGGCAGCTCCGGCTGCTCCTCGGCGACGACGGCGAGGTCGCTGGGGCTCGCCGAGTCCAGCCGGACCACGTTCGGGTCGATGCCGGCCACGTTGGCGAGCTGGCGCAACGCCGAGCCGAGCAGCGAGGCGTCCCGGTCGGCCACGTGGCCGCCGGGCAGCCGCCACGGGCCACCCGGGTGGGTCCGGACCTGCAGCACCCGCCAGTCCGGGGTGGCCACGGCGGCGCGGCAGGCGACGTGCGCCGGCAGGGTCCGCGGCGAGACCACCGGCGGCCCGTCCAGGGCCAGCAGCACGAGATCTCGCACCGTGTCCAGCTCGGCGGGGTTCGCTTCCACATACCCGAGCGCGGCACGGATCACCGCGTTGTTCGTCACGGCCACGCCACGGACCGTACAGCGCCGCGCGCGCCGGGCCGCACCCGCCCGCCCAGCGGTCGCTGACAGTCAACGCAGCGCGCCGAAACCGCTACCCGACCACAACCACCGGCAGCGTTCGCGGCCACTCAGCGGAGACTCACGGGATCGGCCCCGGTGGGGCCGCCCCGGTTCTGGTCGCCCTCCGCCGGCCGGGCCGCGGGCCGAGCCGGGGGAGCCGGCTGAAGCCGGCATGACGGGCCGGTACAGGATGAGGGGTGCGCACACGGCCGGGCGCGGCGCCCGGGCTGGGTTGGTCAGCGCGGACTGGAGCACTGGAGGGGCGGGACGGTGACCGGGGAAGCGGCGGCCGGGGCACTCGTGGCCGGGACAGACGCGACCGGGACGGCGGCCCGGCCGCGGCGGCGGCGCGGCAGCCGGCTGCTGTCGGCCGGGGCCGTCGCCGCGATGCTCACGCTGACGGCCGCGGCCTGCGGTGGCGACGAGGAGGAGGCCACCGGCCCGGTGAACGTCACCGTGACCCGCGACGGCGGGGAGGTGACGGTGCCGTTCAGCTCGGCCGGCGGTGAGGTGGTCCTCGACCTGAAGGCCGCCTCGCCGGAGGCGTCCTGGGACACCGTCGGCCGCGAGTCCGCCGTCGTCTCGCTGTTCGTCGACGACAGCTACGCCACCGACCTGGTCATCCCGGCCTCGTTCCCGATCGAGCGCAGCCTGGCGCTGGGCAGTCTGCGCTCGGGCGAGCACACCCTGCGGGCCCTCTTCGCCGCCGACCGCTCCCCGGCCGGCACGAAGACCGCCCAGCTCACCGAGCTGAACTTCCGCACCGTCACCCCGGCCGACCCCGGCTTCGCCGCCGCCCAGTACGCCCCGGTCGTCTACGGCCGCAGCGGCGAGACCGAGACCCCCGGAATCAGCGGCCCGTTCCAGAACGCGGTCACCGACACCCCGCTGCTGGCGTTCCACACCGAGGGCGTCTCGCCGACCTCCGGCAACCGCGTCTTCACCTACTCGATCGTCTGGTCGAACGAGGACGGCGGCACGCCAACGCCGGCGCTGTTCGCCCAGTGGGGCCGGTCCACCGACATCGAGTGGGTCTACCAGGTCGAGGTCGACTCGGCCGGGCAGATCGTCCCGGGCACGGCCGTCGTGCAGGGACAGGAACACAGCACCGTCCCGTTCACCGGGGAGTACGAGGGCACCCACCCGGTCATCCAGATCTGCGCGCTGAACAACAGCGTCTGCGGCCGCACCGACGGGCAGATGCGCTTCACCCTGTCCGCCGAGGACAGCCTCGACCCGGCCACCGAGGCCAGGGAACGGGTGATGGACCGCCACCCGTGGACCTACTGGGTGATGGCGCAGGAGATCATCCGCGAGGGCAAGACCACCGAGGTCCCCTCGGACCCGACCACCTACGCCGGTGACCCGCGCTCCTACCTCTACCTGGTCGTCCGCAAGTCGACCGTGGGCCAGGAGAACTCCGACCAGGCCTGGGTCGGCCTGAGCATCGGCGTGAAGCTGGCCGGCAACCCGACGATCTACCGCTCCGACCTCGGTATCCCGGCGCTGTCGCTGCAGCGCGACCTGCCGGCGGCGACCGCGATCGCGCTGCCGCCGGGCACGGTCGCCGAGGACATCGAGCAGATCCGGGCCATCCGGGTGGTCGGCGCCGGCCGGGACACCCAGGCCAAGGTCCAGGTCGAGTCGATTGAGCAGGGCTTCTTCCTGGACGCGGAGTTCATGCCGCAGCAGTCGTTCCTGTTCGCCCCGGTCCAGGCCACCCTGACCGCGGGGAACCCGGTGGCGACGCTGCTCGACCGGGCGAACGGCCCGATCGTGCGCACCAGCCCGACGGACCTGCCCAGCGGGGACCCGAGCGCCGGCCCGACCCCGTCGCCCACCTCGGTGCTGCCCGGGATCACGATCGGCCCGTCGCTACCGGTGCAGCTGCCGACCTTCGGCGCTGCCACCCCGACGACGCCGCCCGCGGCGGTCGCGCCGACGCCCGACCCGGACGGCGATGCCGAGGAGCCCTGAGCCGTCCGGTAGCCCCCCCCCGGGCCGCCCCGGGGGGCCCCCCCCCCCGGGGGGGGCCGGGGGGGGGGGGTAGA
>JADGHD010000123.1 GCA_019689615.1 Frankia sp.
TTCTGGCCCGCGGGCCAGGCGGGTTTGCCCGGCTACGTTCCTGGACGGCGCGCGTTCCCGGCCACCTTACGACCCGGCGCGGCCGCAACGGATCAGCGCACGGCGGCGGCGGTCAGGGCCAGGACGGCGAAGCGTGGCTCAGGCCTTATTTACTGGTGGGCAGGAGCCTACTGGTGGGCAGGAAGGGCGATGGAGCGCCGGAGTGGAGGACGACGAGGACGTCGCGGGCTCGGGAGGCGGCGACATAGAGCAGGAGGCGCTCGCGCAACAGCCGGTCCTCGCGTTCCTCGGCGGTTTCGTCGGCCAGGGCCTGGGCGGAGGGGACGGCGTTCTGGTCGACGCCGAACAGGATGACGCGGCTGAACTCCAGGCCCTTGGCGCGGTGCATGGTCATCACCCGCGGGGCGTCGGCGCGGCCCGGGTCCTGGCTGGCGACGACCTGGACGGGGATGCCGCGGTCGCGCAGACCCTGGGCGACGGTGTCGCGCTTGGCGGCGCTGCGGGTGAGGATGCCCAGGCTCGCGGGCTCGACGGCGGTCGCTTGGCCGTCACCGGGCTCGGCCGGCTTCAGCCAGGCGCGCAGGGTGTTGGCGGCGACCTCGAGTTCCTCGCTGAGGCCGCTGCACGGGCGTACCTGCGGCGGCGGGCCGGTCATGGCGGAGCGGTAGCCGGCGACGCTGTCGGGCTGGCCGTCGAGGTCCGTTATCGGGACGCCGTCCAGGATGCTGACCGCGAAGCGCAGGTTCTGCGCGGTCGTGCGGTAGTTCAGCGTCAGGCGGCGGCTTCGGCCACGGATGTTGATGCCGTAGCGGGAGAGCACGACCTTCTCGCCGTAGATCCGCTGGTGCGAGTCCTCGGCGATGAACAGGTCGTTCGGGCCCTCGTTGGCCAGTGCCCGCAGCAGGCGCCAGTGGCCGGGGTGCAGGTCCTGGGCCTCGTCGACGACGACGTAGTCGGCCGGGCGGGGGTCGCCACTAGCCGCGATGGCGTCGGCGCAGCGGGCGGCCAGGACGGCGATCTCGGCGAAGCTCGCCTTCTGGTCGAGCGCGAGCTGGCGGCGGTAGGTCTCGACGGCCTGCCAGATCCCCAGCCGTTGGGCGCGCGAAAGCCGGGTGCCTCGGCCGGGGCGCGGGGCGCGCAGGTAGTCCTCGCGGGTGGTGATGTCCCGGGCGAGGATGACCATCCGGTATTCGCCGATGAGGAAGCTGGGCCGGGCGAGGTCGCCGGTCAGGCCGGCGACGCGGGCGGCATGCGCCCAGGCCGCCTGTTCTTCGCGGTCCTTCAGGCCCTGTGGCACGGTGCCCGCGGACAGCAGGTCGCTGCCGACCTTGGCCCGGATCTCTGGCCGGGTGGCGGCCACGATCTCCCGCGCGAGCTGGTCGATCCCGTAGATGGCGACGCCGGGCTGGCCGAGCCGCACCTGGGGGATCGACGGGTCGAGAATCCGCAGGTCGCGGGCGAGATTGTCGGCGAGGTTGCGGGTGAAGGTGGTGAGGATGACCCGCGCGTCGTTCTTGTGAAACCTCAGGTGCCGGGCGCGGTGCAGCGCGACGACCGTCTTCCCGGTGCCGGCGCCGCCGGTCAGCCGGTAGGCGCCGTTCGTGTCGAGGTAGACGTAGTGGCGCTGTTCGGGGTGCAGGAAGACCCGCCAGTCCGCGAACCTGCCATCGAGGACCCGGCGCAGCTCGTCGTCGGACTCGATCCGGACGAAGTCCATCAGCGTGCCCGGCCGGCTCAGCGCGGCTTCGACCTCGTCGTCGGTTGCCGGCGTCAGGCCCGGCCTCGGCTCGGGCTCCCGCTCGACCGGCCGCGGGCCCGGCTCATCCTTCGGCTCGGGCGACGCGGTGCCGGCCACCGGCTTGGGCCGGTGGTCTTCGGGCGCCGCGCCACCCACCGCGCCACCCGCCGCGGCAGCGCCGGGTTTGGCGGCCGCTTCCTGGCCCGGCGCCTGCAGCCCGGCCAGCACCTCCTCGACCGGGGTACCGATGGCCAGGGAGAGCAGCGCGTCCGCCTGCCAGGCCGGCAGCCGGTCGTCGGCGACAACGGTGAGAAGCGCGTTCTCGTCGGCGCAGGCGATGGCTCGCCGCGCCAGGCCGGCTGGCAGGCCGATCGCCTCGAGGTCGGCGACGGTGAACTGCGCCAGTGGACCGGCGCCTGTTGCCACCGAAGGCTGCGGCGCGCCGTCGCCGGCCACGGACGAGCCCCCGGCCGCCGACGTGTCGGCCGCCGCGGCCGTTCCCTCGCTCGGCACGGCGTCCGGCGGGGTCCACTGCGGCGGGGCGTCCTCCAGCACCTCCAAGACGCCGGTCACCGGGTTGGTGGTGAGCACGAGGCGCTCGGCGAGCGCGTTGGCCTCGTCGTGCTTGGCGACGGCGGCGAGCACGAAGTGCGGCTCGGGCTTCTGGGCGACCAGGAACATGACCGCCCGGAAGTTGTCGTTGACCCGGCCGGTCCGCACCCGCGGGTCACGAGCGCCCTTGATCGGCTCGATGTGCAGGCCGGGGCTCGTCGGGTCCGTCATCAGCTTGGTGAGGAAGTCCCACGCGCGCTGCTTGAGCGACCCGTCGATGTCGAGCCGCTTGCGGAACTGCCGGGACATCGTGATGTTGCTCATCGACGCCCCCAGCCTTCGTCGCCTGCCGCCGTCAGCAGCTCAACCAGCTTGTCCAGGTCCGGACCGACAACCTGCCATCCGTCGTCCGTAAGCCTAGCTGTGACCTCATCGTCCGGGTTGACCAGGACGGCGACCTGCACGGACTCCCAGGCCAGGTCGAGCGGGTAGCCGTCGGCCGTCTCGTAGCCGTGCTCGGGCAGCGGCACGCCGGCGGCGGCGAGGCCGGCCAGCAGGGCCCGTTCGGTGTCGTCCACGGCCCCGTCGACGAGGGCCTGCCACGGCGGCGGAAGCGCCGGGACGGCAGCCGTGGCGCCACCGCCGGCGGCCGACGCGGCAGCGGCGGCTGGGGCGGCCGGGGCGGCCGCCTCGGCCGTCGCCGTGGCCGCCAGGACCTGGGACAGCGCGAGCGGCCGCGGGACCCGGGAGGCGTGCCCGAGGATGTTGGACAGCGCCAGCCACTCCCGCCAGGCGGCCGTGCCGGCGGTGGTCGCGAGCGCCTCGTCGCGGTCGTCCAGGACGAGCGCCGCCTCGGGCTGGAACGGCCTGCTCCTGCGGGCGGCGGTCGCCACCGCGAGCGGCCCGTGCCGCCAGCGCCAGCCCAGCAACTGCTCCTGGCCAGCGCCGACCGCCCCGTCCGCGCCACCGCCGGGCACGGTCGCGTCCAGCGCCTCGGCGGCGAGGCGGCCGAGCACCGAACGGCCGGCGACGGCCGCGGGTTTCGTGTTGTCGTCGACGAGGGCGAACGGCAGGCCGTCGGCGAGCCCGCGCCAGGCGTCCGGCCGCGGGTTCATGACCCAGTCCACGAGCTGGGTGACGGCGTCCGCGGTGGCCAGCGCGTCCGGCACCGAGCCGGCCGGGATGGTCTGCTGGCGATGCCGGACGAGCCGCCTGCGGACCGCGTCGGTGTACCAGCCGGCGCCGGCGGGGGTTGCCTGCTCGCCGCGGGCGATGGCGTCGAACGTGGCGATGTCGTCGTCGGTGACCGCCCAGACGCGGGCGCCGGCCTCGCGCAGCGTCGCCCGCTTCGCGGCGTCGTCGGCTATCCGGTTGTGCGCCGGCGTGGCGTGCCAGAAGCGGCCGTCCGCGAAGATGTAGACGGGCGGGATCGTCCGGTCCTCGCACAGCAGTTCGAAGTCGGGCCGGCAGTTCTGGACGATCACCTGCGGGCGCAGCGTCCAGCGGCGGTGCACCTGCCCGGGCACGCCGAAGCGCACCTCGGTGCCGACGAGGTGCGGGATCTCCTGGACCGACGCGCCGCGGGCCCGCAGCGCCTCCGTGAACGTGCGGCGAAACCGCAGCTCCAGGGCACTGTCGAGGGACGGCATCGGGATGTCCGCGATCGAGCGGACCTGCTGCGGGTGCCACCCCCGGCCGGCCGGCGCGCCAGCCGGGCCGTCCGCAGCGCCATGGCCGGCCCCGAGGCCGAGCAGCTCGGTGAGCATCTGCTCGGCCCTGGCCCGGGAGGTACGGGCGACCGCCGTGCTGAACGGCAGCAGGCAGCGCGGGCAGGCCAGCACCTCCTCGTCCCGGCACGGGCAGGACGCGACGACTCGCAGCGCCGCGGCGAGCACCTCCCGCACCCGGTCGGGCCGGGCCAGGTCGGCCAGGTAGCCGGTGCCGCCGGGCACCCGGTCGTGCAGCAGCAGCGCGGTGCGGTCCTGGCCGTCCACCGGCAGGTGCGTCTCGAGCAGCTCCAGGTGGTCGGGGTCGCCGCCGAGGACCTCGCGCAGGCCCAGCAGCAGCGCGGCGCTGAACGACGGCACGGCGAAGTGGTCGAGGGTGAAGTGCGGCGGCAGCAGGATCCGCACGGCCTGGGTGCGCAGGGTGCGGCCGAGGGCCAGCTCCACCCAGGGGACCGTGATCGCGGTCCGGTGCGGGCACCAGGACCGGTGGCGGGCGCCCTGCGGGTCGCGCACCCCGAGCTGGGCGGCGGGCACGACCCCGCAGCCGGGGCAGACGGTGAACAGCGGGGCGCGGACCTGCGTCCCGGCCAGCCGCAGCGACGGGCCCTGCTCGACCAGCCGGCCGACGTTGACCCAGCGGATGTCGACCTGGCGCACGTACTCGGCGCCGAACGGGTAGTCCTCCAGCCGCCAGGCGCCCCAGACCGCCTCGGGGTCGATGTCGGCCGCCCCGACGACGCTGAACCCCATCCGGTCGCGTTCGTCGCGGGCGTCCGAGATCACCGCCGCGTCCCGGGACACCTGGGCGGAGACCCGCTCCAGCGGAAGCACGGTCAGCGCCTGCCCGGTGTCGGCGACGGCGGTGTCGCCGCAGCGTGGGCAGGACGCGGGCGGCGCCGGCGGCGGGCCCTCGGAGCGGCGGGAGACGGCCGTCCAGCCGCACGAGGGGCAGATCCGCCAGGTCTGGCACAGCGCGGCCAGGTCCCGGCCGACGTCGACGGCGTCGATGCGCACCGCCAGCCCCTGGGCGTAGAAGGTGGAGCCCGGGGCCCACTCGGTCAGCGCGATCGCGCTGCCGCGCTGGTAGGCGCGCGACTCCTCGCGGAACTCGGCGGTCTCGTGGTCGACCCAGCGCAGCGTGACGTCGAGGGAGACGGAGTCGTCGAGCAGCGTGTAGTTCGGCAGCACGCCGCGCTCCTCCAGCGCGGCGACCCAGAACTGGGTGGCCAGGTCGGCCCGCCGCCTGGCCAGGAACCGCGCCTCGGCCTGAGCCATCCGGGCGGCGAGCCTGTCCTCCTCGGTGGCGGTTGGCCGGTTGCTGGCCGTGACCAGCTCCGGCAGCCGCAGCTGCAGCGCGTTGAGCCGGTGGCCGAGGTCGTCGACCTCCCGGCGGTAGTCGGCGGCCGCCCGGCGCAGCAGCCGGCCAAGCCCGGACGCGGTCGGGTCGGCGCCGTCCAGCCCGACGCCGGCCCAGCGGCGCAGGTGCTCGGCGGTGTCGGGGCGGATCGCGTCGCCGAACAGGGCGAGGAACTCGGCGGTGTAGGCGTCGGCGTTCGCGACGGCGTCCGTGAGCAGGGTGTCGAGCCAGGTGTCCGGGCCGGCGCCGAGCTCGGGGAACAGCCCGGCGGCGGTGCGAGGGCTGGCCACGCCGGCCTTCGCCCGCCGGTCGATGAGCCAGGCGACGTACTGGCGCTGCAGGATCTCGACCGCGTCCAGGTAGGTCGCCGGCGGGCGGACCTCGCCGTCGAGTAGTGCGAGCGGCCTGGCCAGCAGCGGCGCGTTGCGGGAGCGGCCGGGGACGTAGGCGAGGACCAGCGCGTTGCCGGTGAGCCGGCCCGCCCGGCCGACCCGCTGCAGGTAGGAGGCGACCGAGCGGGGCAGCGAGCCGAGCAGCACGGTCGACAGGTCGCCGATGTCGATGCCGAGCTCCAGCGTGGGCGTCGCGGTCAGCACGTTCGGCGCCGCCGGCCCGCCCCCCTCTCGGAACTCGGCCTCCACGTTCAGGCGCACCTTGTCCGGCAGCAGCCCGGTGTGCTCGTGGGCGACGATTCGGCGCATGTCCCGGCTGCGGTACAGGCCGCGGTAGTAGTCCTCGCCGCGGGCCACCTTCTGCAACGTCCCCGGGCAGGCCTGGCGCAGGCAGGCGGCGCCGCCGAGGTCCGCGACGGTCTGGCGCTGCCCGGGGACGAGGGTCTGGCAGACGTCGCAGCGCAGCGCCAGCTCCCCGGCGGCCAGCTCCTTCTCGTCCGCCACGGCCAGCAGGATCCGCTCGGGGTTGAGCGCGAACACCGTCGCGCCGGATTTCGTGCGCACGGTGCGCAGCCAGTCCTGGGCCGCGGCCTCCTCCAGCAGCGCCCGGGCGACCAGCCCGCCGTCCCGGCTGGTCAGCCGCAGCTGGCGGGCCGACCAGCGGGCATACCACGAGCGGCTGCCGGTGATCACGTCCAGGTGCTCGCCGCGGGCGGCGGTCGTCGGGAACGCGGGCGCCGGCCGGCCCGGCGGGAACGCCGGCATGCCCCTGTCGCGGGCCTTGCCGCGGCCACCGGTGAGGAACCAGCGGTTGCCGTCGTCCTCGAGGTACTGCTTCAGCCAGGGGTGCGCGATCCCGCCGCGGGTGCGGACCCGTTCCAGCACCCCGCGCACCCAGCCGGCCAGCCGCGCGTCGTCGAGCCCGGCGCCCAGCGCCTCGTCGATGTCCTGGGACAGCGAGTGCTGCTCCAGGGCCCGGCGCAGCGCGCGGCGGCCGACGGTGAGCAGGGCCTGCCGCGAGTCGGTGTTGACCTCGGCGACCACGGCCCCGGTCAGCTCCAGGGTGCGGCCGGTGCGGGAGTTCAGGCCGAACTCCAGCGCCGCGTCGAACGCGAGGCGTTGCGCGACCAGCAGGCGGGCCCTGGCCTGGTCCTGGGGGGAGCCCGACGGCTCCCAGTAGCGGCGGAACGAGGCCCAGTCCGCCACCGCCGGTGGCACCAGCCGGTAGCGGCGCACCGGGTCGTTGCCGGCCCGGGCGATCGCCGTGGCGGGCAGTTCGGCCAGCGACAGCGGGCCGGCGGCCTCGATCGCGTCGAACAGCGCGGCGCGCAGGCTCAGCGCGTGGGAACGGGCCTGTACGAAGCCCGCCATGTACGCCGCGTCCTGGACGGAGTCGGTGAACAGCAGGCCCTTCTTCTCCGCCCGGTCCAGGTGGCCCGCCCCGAACAGGGCCGACAGGGTCACCGAGGTCAGCGTCGACACGCCGGAGCCGAGGAAGCGGATCCCGTCCGGCTGCCGGCACGACGGGCAGGTCTGGTCGCGGGCCGCGGCGTCGTCGTCCCAGTCGACGAGCACCGGGATCTGCGTCGCCTCCTCGGCGCCGCCGCCGTTGGCCGTGCCCGGGCGGCTGACCAGTGCCAGGCTCGCCAGGTCCAGCCACAGCAGGTTCTCCACGGCCACGTCGGCGCCGCCCGCGGTGGCGTCCGTGCCGGCCGAGCGGACGTCCCCGGCGAGCATCGCCGCCTCACCCGGGGCGTGCAGCAGGGCCCGGAAGCGCTGGTCGCGGTCCCGGGCGGCGCGGCGGGCCGTGGTGTCGCCCGCCTCCAGCGCCCGGCCGGTCACCGCGCGCACCGCCCCCCAGCCGGACCGGCCGCAGTGCCGGCAGTACAGCGCCGGCAGGTACACGTCGGTGTCGGTGTGCTCGCCGTCGTCCGACCAGCGGAACGCCGGCTCCGCGGACACCCGCCGGTCGACCCGGGTCACCTCGCGCACCCACAGCTGGACGTCCACGTCGAGCAGCCGCCGCCCGGCCACCCCGTCGGCGTCGGCCCGCACGGCCGACAGCAGCCCGAGGAACGCCTCGACGACCAGCACGCCGTCGGCCCGGCCGGGGCTGGTGTCGTCCGGCAACGCCGCCTCCGCCAGCTCCCGCAGCGGCCGCGGCCGCCGCGCCGCCACCAGCAGCCGCTCGGTCAGCGGATGGCCCGCGAGCAGCGCCGCGAGCTGCCCGCGCTCCCGTAACCGGCGAAGGTCGGCGGCGGACAGGTCCGCGCCGTCGCTCTCCCGGGCGAACAGCGCCCCGAGCAGCGCCTGGGTGACGTCCTGCGGGCTCGTGCCCGCCGCCGCCCGGACCGCGTCCGCCAGCAGCGCCGCGCTCGCCAGCGGCCGGGCGACGTAGCCGGGGACCGGCAGGGCCGTGGCCGCCCGCCACTCCCGCGGCGTCATCCGCTCCTCGACGACGACCGCGTCCGCGCCGAACGGGCAGCCGAACACCGTGCGGGCGAACTGGCGCATCTCGGCGAACGCCTCTGGGGTCCCACCGCCCAGCGTCGCCGACGTCGCCACCGGGACGATGTCGCCCAGCGGCGCGCCCGGCCGGGCCACCCCCAGCATCGAGCCGAGCCGGCGCAGCAGCATCGCCACGTCGGTGCCCTGCGCGCCGTCGTAGGTGTGGAACTCGTCGAGGACGAGGTAGGTCAGCGACTGCTCGGCACCGGCCCAGATCCCGCGGTCCTCGGCCCGCAGGAGCAGCTGGTCGAGCATCTTGTAGTTCGTCAGCAGCAGGTCCGGCGGGTCCGAGCGCATCACCTCCCGCGAGGTGATCAGGCTGTGCGGGGTGACCGTGGTCCGGCTGCCCTTGTTCTCGCCCGTGTAGATCCCGGCGGTCAGCCCCGCCAGCCGCGGGTCGCCGGTCAGCAGCCGCGCGATCCGCCCCGCCTGGTCGTTGGCCAGCGCGTTCATCGGGTAGAGCAGCAGCGCCTTCAGCCCACGCCGGCCGGCCAGCCGTTCCCGCAGCGCGTGGTCGATCACCGGGATCAGGAACGACTCGGTCTTGCCCGACCCGGTCCCGGTCGTCACCAGCGTCGGCCGCGGCCGATGGTGCTTCGACGACAGCCGCTCCCACGCGACGGCCTGATGGACGTAGGGCGTGAACCCCTCCGGCCACCAGTCCAGCACGTGCGTCCACCCCTCGCCCGCCGGCCGGAACGGCAACCGCAGCCGGGCATACGGCCCACGGAAGATCCCGTCCTCCGGGTCGGTGAGGAAGTCCGTCAACGTCGCCCGCACGTCGTCGTCGGTCAGCGCGAATGTCGTCGACAGATAGTCGGTGAGCGCCCGCCGCAGGTCCGCCGCCTGCAACGACGGCAGCAACGGCCCACTCACACCGACACCCGCTCAGCCGACGCGGTACCGGTGGTACCGGCAGCCACGCCGTCCGCCGAGGCCGCGGCCTGCCGCTGCGCGGCGATCCGCGAGAAGTGCTCGTGCGCCAGCCGCAGGTCCCGCTCCCGGTCCACCGTGTAGAACGGCCCGACGTAGGTCCGCTTCGGCCCCTGAAGCGTGTGCACCTTCCGGCCAAGCGAAACCTGCTTGTCCAGCTCCTTGGCCAGGTCAGCCGGCAGCTCCCGCCCGTTGCTGTCGTAGCGCGCCCTGCGCTCGTACTGCTGGAGCACGGGGAACTGGGTGCGGTAGATCGTGACCAGCTCGTCGGCGGTCAGCCCGAGCATGACAGCAACGATCGCGTCAATCTCCACAAGCGCCTGCCGCCGGTCAGCAGCACGCCGCAACGGGGTGGTCCGCTCCCAGACCGGCGTGACGTCACCGATCTCCGTTCGGTCTGTGTAGTCGACGCCTACGCCCGGCACCCATCGATCTGCTTGCCAATCAGGCGAATAGAGCTCGGACCAAAGCGGCGCATATGGTCGAACTAGACAGTTCAGCCTCAGGGTGCGCAGGACAAGCTTGGGTCCAAGCACGTGGCCACGTACGTGGGGAATCTTCCCGAGGAGCGAGATGTTGATGTGGGCCGAGCTAGTGGCCTTCACTAGGAAGTCCGCGATAATTGATGTGCAGATTCCGGTTGCAACTACCAGATCGTCATGCCTAGCCAGGCTAAGGCTGTAAAGGGTATACAGATGGGTAGGCCCAGGGTGCAGCAGGGCGGGTTGCAGGGTTCGCACCGTTGCTGGATCCGCCATTTCACGCCAGGCTAGACGGAAGTATTCGCTGCTCGGGCGGTCATGCCACTTCGGATAGCCTGAGCGGTACTCTTCTGTAGGCTTGGCGCGCTGGTAGACCGTCTGTGGCAGGAAATCGTCGTCTAGTGACTCCAAGTCGAGCTCGTCGTAGTCGACATTGCTCTTGGCGCCAGACCGTGTTTCCTTGTACAGCGGTGTCCCGACCGTGATGTTGGGCCCCTGAAGGATGACATCTTCCCAGGTTCCGGGTCTCGTTGGCCTGCGTTCAAAGAAGCCTCGTTGGCGGTCTCCGGACTCGTGCCAGCCGGCCGTCCATTCGATGTCGAGGGCGCCGAGACGTGGCGCGCGAGCGATCTTGCTGAGGATCGCCGCGCTGGCGCGGTTGACCGGGAACAGCATGCGGGCCTCGTCTGGCGGAGTGCCAGGTTCATCGAGCAGGGCGGACCATTCCACGAGGACGTCTCGGTTGACGCGGGTGATACGTGAGCGGTGGGGCCGAACGTCCCAGTCTCCGCTGTCATCCTTGGCGCCTGGTTCTTGGCCGCTGCCGTCGTGGTTGAGCGATCGGTCGA
>JADGHD010000124.1 GCA_019689615.1 Frankia sp.
AAACCCCCCGGGTGGGGGTTTGGGGGGGGGGGGGGGGGGGCTGGGCGGGGGGGGGCGCCCCCTCGGCCGAGGCGGCGGCCGACCAGCTCGCCGCCCGGGCGGCCGAGGTCCGGGCCGAGGACATCGAGCTGGCCGAGCGGCTGAGCCTGGCCGCCTACCGGCTGGCGCCGACCGACGCGGCCAGCCGGGCGATGCTCGAGTCGTTCACCGCCGGGTGGCACTCCGAGCTGCCTGCGGTCGAGCCGGCGACGTACCGCGGCGTCGCGCTGTCACCCGGCGCCGACCGGGCCGCCGCCATCGACACCGCCGGCACCCTGCGGCTCTGGGACACCTCGTCCCCGTTCGCGCCGACGGAGCTGGCCACCGTGCCGGTCGCCGACGCGAGCAGCGTGGTCTTCCTGCCATCCGGCGAGCTGGTCATCGGCGGGAATGCCGCCGCCACGGTCTGGGACGTCGGTGACCCGGCCAATCCGCGCCAGATCGCCTCCCTGGACACCGAGGCGAGCGACTCCCATCTGGTGGCGGTGTCCGGCGACGGCAGCGAGCTGGTGACCGCCGGCAGCGACCGCCGGCTGGACGTCTGGGACATGAGCGATCCCAGCCAGCCCGTCTGGCTGCAGCTGTCGATCAGCGGCGCGGTGCCGACGGACATCGCCCTCAGCCCGAGCGGGAACGTGCTCGCGGTCGCCGGCGTGAACGGCTCGATCGAGCTGTGGGATCTCACCGAGCCGACCAGCCCGCGTCGGGCGGGAACCGCGACCGGGCACGTCGGCCCGGTGAACGCGGTGGCCTTCATCGCCGACGACCGGCTGGCCAGCGGCGGCGACGACAGCAGCGTCCGGGTCTGGGACGTGGCCAACCCCGCGAGCCCCGCACAGGTCACGCAGCTACGCGGGCACGACGGCTCGGTCGTCGCGGTCGCGGAGACCGCCTCGGGCTCCGCCCTGGTCAGCGCGGGTCACGACGGCACCCTGCTCGGCTGGGACCTGTCCGGGGACGCGCCGAGCCCGGACCCGGTCGTCATCAAGGAGGCCGGTGACCCGTTCGTCCTGGCCGCCGCCGATGACAGCGCCTGGGTGCTGCTCGCCGCCGCCGAGACGCCGGACCTGCCGAAGCTCGGCTCGCTGGACCCGGCGACGCTGGCGGAACAGGCGTGCCAGGATCCGCGCGTCCGGATCAGCGAGCAGGAGTGGTCGGAGGTGACGGACCTGCCCTACCGCGACCCATGCCAGTAGACCCGTGCCAGTGGGCGCGGCGAATCGGTCCGAGTCCGGTTCTCGGCCTCGGACCGCGTTCATGTGCGGCCGCCGTCATCTGTCGGCTGGGCGCTATTGCCGGCCGTCAACGTCTGTCCGCGAGCGGACAGTGCTGATGACCGTCACGTGGCTAGGATGAAGGCGCCCGGGAGTGATCATCTGGGCGCATCAGGGGAGCACCGAGCACCGAGAAATTGTCGGCACCGTCGTTGACAGGTGTTCGGCAGCGACGGCGCCGACGGGGCCCAGATTGAGCGGCAACAGGGGACAACCATGGGCTACCAGCTCGGCATCGATATTGGTTCGGCAAACACGATCGTCGCGCTTTCGGATGGCGACTGGCCGCAGGTTCTCACCATCGCGGGCGGGTCGACGATTCCGACCGTGGTCTATCTGCCGGCCCGCGGAGGGGTGCTGTTCGGCCGAGCTGCCAACCGGCGGGCGCTGACCGACCCGTCCCGCGCGGCCGAGGGATTCCTGCGCCGGGTCGGTGACCCCACCCCGATTCTCGTCGGCGGATCCGCTTTCACTCCGGAAGGACTGCTTACCCGGTTCGTAGAGCAGGTCGTCGGCGCCGTCACGGCCGAGCGCGGCGAGGCGCCGAACCAGGTGGTCATCACCTGCCCGACGAGCTGGAACCAGCGCCGACGCGAGCTGTTCACCGAGGCGGTCGAGGCGCTCGAGGTCCCGGTGTCGGTGGTGCCGGCGGCGGAGGCGTTCGGCGCGGTGCTGTCGCGGCGGGCCAACACCCGCACCCCCGGGGTGCCGGCCGACCTGATCGCCGTCTACGACTTCGGCGCCGGCCTGTTCGACGCCGCCGTGCTGTCGTTCAGCGACTACGGCGCCGACCTCGTCGGCTCCCCCGCCGGGGTGAACCACGCCGGCGGGGCCGACCTGGACAGCCTGCTGCTCGACCACATCCTCGCCACCGCCGGCCAGCAGGCCGCCGGGCTGGACCGCTCCGACCCGGCGACGGTCGCCGCGCTCGGCCGGCTGCGCGCGGAGATCGTGACCGCCAAGGAGACCCTCGCCGCCGACGAGGAGGTGGCCGTCCCGGTCACCCTGCCCGGCTACGGCGGCTGGGTCACGCTCACCCGGGCGGAGCTGGAGCTGCTGGTGACGCCGGCCGTCGAGGACACGGTCCGGGCACTGCAGCGCGTCGTGCGGTCGGTGCCGGCGTCGGCTGACCAGCTCTCGGCCGTCCTGCTGTACGGCGGGGTGTCCCGGATGCCGCTGGTCGGCCGGCTGGTGCGGGAGGCGCTGCCCGGTGCCCGCCGCTACGAGCTGCGGCCGGCCGAGGACCTGGCGATCGGGGCGGCGCTGCTCGCCGCCGGCATCGCCGAGCAGAACGAGGCGCCGCTGTCCGGCGACACGGCGCTGATCGGCCAGGCGTCGCTGGTGCCGCCGGAGCCGGGCTCCTTCCCCGGCGTGTCGGTGCCGCCGTCCGGCCCGGTCTCGTCCGCCTCGCTGGCGGCGGCCGAGGCGGCGGGCCAGGCCGACCCGGACTCGACGATCCGGTCCCGCGGCCCCCTCGCCTCCCCGCCGGGCCAGGGCCACGCCCAGCCGCCGACGCAGGACC
This sequence comes from Frankia sp., assembly GCA_019689615.1. Taxonomy (GTDB): domain Bacteria; phylum Actinomycetota; class Actinomycetes; order Frankiales; family Frankiaceae; genus Pseudofrankia. Next base: position 2,836 of record JADGHD010000124.1, read on the forward strand.
CGAACGCCACCGTCCTCGCCTCCCAGCCAGGCCAGGGCTATGGCTACCCGTCGGTGCCGGCGACCACCGGCGCCTACCCCGGCCCCGTCACCGCTGACTACCAGGCCACGGCGCTGGCCTCGGTGCCGGCCGGTGCCCGCGGCGGGGCCGGGGCTGGCGCGGCCGGCGGCGTCCCCGGCCAGCCGCGCCAGCGCTCGCCGCGCTCCCGCGGCGGGATCCTCGCCCTCGTCGCCGCCCTGCTGTTCGTGGGCGGCGGGACCGCACTGGGGATCACGCTCAGCTCCCGCGGCGACGACGACGGCGCCCAGGAGATCATCTCCGCGCCGACGAGACAGGTGACGGCCTCCGGTCCGCCGGCTGCGCCGACGACCGAGCCGCCGGTCGACGTGAAGAACCTGGTCCGGGTGGCCAACTCGGGCGAGGTGGCGCCGATCAGCGAGGCGGCCTTCGCCGGCCTGCGCCAGACCGAGCAGAACGTCACGGTGACCTTCGACACCACCACGACCGAGGACGCGTTCAGCAAGCTGTGCGCCGGTGAGGTGGCGGTCGCCGGGGCGTCGTTCGAGCTCAACCCGGACTTCGCGCCCGGCTGTTCGGACCAGGTGGTCGCCTTCGAGATCGCCCACCACACCCTGCCGATCGTGCTGAACCCGCAGAACAACTGGCTGCGGTGCCTGGACATCCCGAAGCTGCGCCAGATCTGGGGCTCGGGCTCGACGGTGACGAAGTGGAGCGACATCAACCCGTCGTACCCGGACCAGCCGATCAGGTTCGTCGGGCCGGCCCGTGACTCGGTGCAGGCCAGGGAGTTCAACGCCAACATCAGCCAGGACAGCAACGGTGGGCGTGACTGGGAGGTCACCGACCTGGCCGGGGTCGCCCAGACCGTCTCCAGCGACGTGAACGCGTTCGGCTTCCTCGACTTCCCGACGTACGAGATCTTCGGCGACCGGCTGAAGGGCCTGCTCGTCGACGCCGGCACCGGCTGCACCGAGCCGAGCGCGATCGCCGCCGGCACCGGCGCCTACGTCCCGCTGTGCAAGCCGCTGTTCGTCTACGCCCGCGCCGACGCGCTGCGCGACCCGGCGACCGTCGCCTACCTGCGCTACTACCTGCAGAACGCGCAGACGCTGGCCCAGGACAACCACTACGTCCCGCGCAGCGACAAGACCACGGCCGACAACGTCCGCCGCCTGGACGAGCTGAGCCAGGGCGTGGGGCCGGTCACGGCCTGACGCCAGCACGCCGGACATCCGCGGCATGCCGGACGGCCGCGGATGTCCGGCGGATGATGGTCGGGCGCGGATTCGGATCGAGGCCACCGACCTGCCCGGGCGCTCCCACGGCCCGGCCGGGGGCCCGCTGGGATACGGCGACGTCCACGTGGGCGTGCAGCCACGAGACCGGCCGGAGGACCTGCTCGGCCTGTGCCGCGCGGACGCCGACCGGGTCGAGTGGACGCTGGACTGCGTCACCAGCGCCACCCCGGCCGGCCTGGACGTCAAGGGCCGGCACATCCACGGCCGGCCCGGCCAGCGGTTCATCTACCTGTCGTGGGGCGTGGTCGACCCGGACGGCGGCGGTCTCGCCATGTTCCGCCGGGCCAAGCTGATGCTCGACGCGGTGCCGGCCGAGGTGCTCGCGGCGGCGGAGCGGTCCGGGGTGCTGGTCGGCCGCCTCGGCCTCACCGACCACCGGGGGCAGCCGCTGTGCGCGGCCGTCCGCCCACCGGCGATCACCTGGACCGCGGCCGCGGCCTGAGGCCCGGCTGGGCCGCCCCGTCCCTCGACCCGGCGTCCGCGGCGGAGCCACCGTCCGCGGCTGTGGGTGTGCCACCGTCCCCGGCTGTGGGCATGCCATCGACCGGCGGGGTGGCCGGGGCCGACGCGGCGTTCAGGATGGCGGTGCCGGCGTCGGGCGTGCCCGAGGTGTAGGCGGTGAGCAGGGCGTCGGCGGCCAGGCTCGGGGTGAGCGCGCCGTCGCGGACCCGGTGCTCCAGCTCCGGGGCGAGCGCCAGGACGGCCGGGTGGGCGCGCAGGTCGGCCAGCAGCCGGTCGTGCACCATCGCCCACATCCAGTCGACCTGCTGCCGGCGGCGGCGGGCGGCGAGCAGGCCCGCCTTGTCCAGCACGTCCTGGTGGGCGACGATCTGGGCCCACACCTCGTCCAGGCCGGTCCGCTCCTGGGCGCTGCAGGTGAGCACGGGCGCCCGCCAGCCGTCCTCGGGGACGCGCAGCATCCGCAGCGCGCCGGCCAGCTCCCGGGCGGCCCGCCTGGCGTCGAGCTCGTGCGGGCCGTCTGCCTTGTTCACCGCGATCACGTCGGCGAGCTCGAGCACGCCCTTCTTGATCCCCTGCAGCTGGTCGCCGGTCCTGGCCAGGGTGAGGAAGAGGAACGTGTCGACCATCTCGGCGACCGCTGTCTCCGACTGGCCGACGCCGACCGTCTCGACCAGGACGACGTCGTAGCCGGCCGCCTCCATGATCACGATCGCCTCGCGGGTGGCGCGGGCGACCCCGCCCAGGGTGCCGGCGGTCGGCGACGGCCGGATGAACGCGTTCGGATCGGCCGCCAGCTCCGCCATCCGGGTCTTGTCGCCCAGGATGCTGCCGCCGGTGCGGGTGGACGACGGGTCGACGGCCAGCACCGCCACCTTGTGGCCGGCGGCGGTGAGCATCGTGCCCAGGGCGTTGATGAACGTCGACTTGCCCACGCCGGGCACCCCGGTCACGCCGACCCGCCTGGCCTTGCCGGCGAACGGCAGCAGCCGCACGAGCAGCCGCTGGGCCGCCGCCCGGTGGTCGGCGCGGCTCGACTCGACCAGGGTGATCGCCCTGGCGATGATCGTCCGGTTGCCCGCGAGCACCCCGTCGGCGTAGGCGTCGACGTCGATCGGTGGGCGGGCAGCCGGCACGCGGGCGAGAACCTCCGTCACCTGTCGCTCGGCCGCGGCCCGCTCACGCGGCGCCGGCCGGGTCCGTGGCGGCGGCGCTGTCCGCCTCGCCGAGGTCGTGGCCGAGCTGGGCGGCCAGGATCCGCAGCACCTCGATGGCGGACTCGGCGATGCCCGTGCCCGGCGGGAAGATCGCCACCGCGCCGGCCGCGCGCAGCGCGTCGTGGTCCTGGGGCGGGATCACGCCGCCTACGGTGACCAGAATGTCCTCGCGGTCGAGCTTGGCCAGCTCGGCGCGCAGCTCGGGCACCAGGGTCAGGTGGCCGGCGGCCAGCGACGACACCCCGATGACCTGGACGTCCGCCTCGACCGCCTGGCGGGCGACCTCGGCCGGCGTCTGGAACAGCGGGCCGACGTCGACGTCGAAGCCCAGGTCGGCGTAGCCGGAGGCGACCACCTTCTGGCCGCGGTCGTGCCCGTCCTGGCCCATCTTGGCGACGAGGATCCGCGGGCGGCGCCCCTCGGCTGCCTCGAACGCGGCGGCCATCGCCCGCGCCCGGCTGATCTCCGGAGCCGGTCCGGCCTCGTCGCGGTACACGCCGGAAATCGTACGGATCTGGGCCGCGTGCCGCCCGTAGACCTTCTCCAGCGCCTCGGAGATCTCGCCCACGGTGGCCTTCGCCCTGGCCGCGTCGACGGCGAGCTTGAGCAGGTTGCCGTCCAGGCCCGGGCCGCGGGTGCCGGCCTGCGCGTCGGCGGCGGCCCTGGTGAGCGCGGCCAGCGCCGCCTCGACGGCGGCCGGGTCCCGGTCGGCGCGCAGCTGGCGCAGCTTGGCGATCTGCTCCGCGCGCACCGCCGAGTTGTCGACCTTGAGGACCTCGATCTGCTCCTCGCCGGCCACCCGGTACTTGTTCACGCCGATGAGCGGCTGGCGCCCGGAGTCGATCCGAGCCTGGGTCCTGGCGGCGACCTCCTCGATCCGCAGCTTGGGGATGCCGGCGTCGATGGCCGCGGCCATGCCGCCGCGCTCCTCGACCTCCTGGATGTGCGTCCAGGCCTTCCTGGCCAGGTCGTAGGTGAGCCGCTCGACATGGTAGCTGCCGCCCCACGGGTCGATCACCCGGGTGGTGCCGGACTCCTGCTGGAGGAGCAGCTGGGTGTTGCGGGCGATCCGGGCCGAGAAGTCGGTGGGCAGCGCGAGCGCCTCGTCGAGGGCGTTGGTGTGCAGCGACTGGGTGTGGCCCTGGGTCGCCGCCATCGCCTCGATGCAGGTGCGCGCGACGTTGTTGAACACGTCCTGGGCGGTCAGCGACCAGCCGGACGTCTGCGAGTGGGTCCGCAGGGACAGCGACTTGTCGTTCTTCGGGTCGAACTGCTTCACCAGCCGCGCCCAGAGCAGGCGGGCGGCCCGCAGCTTGGCGACCTCCATGAAGAAGTTCATGCCGATCGCCCAGAAGAACGACAGGCGCGGCGCGAAGGCGTCGATGTCCAGGCCCGCGTCGAGGCCGGCGCGGATGTACTCGACGCCGTCGGCAAGGGTGTAGGCGAGCTCGAGGTCCGCGCTGGCCCCCGCCTCCTGCATGTGGTAGCCGGAGATGGAGATCGAGTTGAACTTCGGCATCTTCTGCGAGGTGTACGCGAAGATGTCCGAAATGATCTGCATCGACGGCTTCGGCGGGTAGATGTAGGTGTTGCGGACCATGAACTCCTTGAGGATGTCGTTCTGGATGGTCCCGGCGAGCTGCTCGGGAGCGACACCCTGTTCCTCGGCCGCAACGATGTAGAGCGCCATGATCGGCAGCACGGCGCCGTTCATGGTCATCGACACGCTCATCCGGTCCAACGGGATGCCGTCGAACAGCTGGCGCATGTCGTAGATCGAGTCGATCGCCACCCCGGCCATGCCGACGTCGCCGGCGACCCGCGGGTGGTCCGAGTCGTAGCCGCGGTGCGTGGGCAGGTCGAACGCGACCGAGAGGCCCTTCTGCCCGGCGGCGAGGTTGCGCCGGTAGAAGGCGTTCGACTCGGCGGCGGTGGAGAAGCCGGCGTACTGGCGGATCGTCCACGGCTGGGTCACGTACATCGGGGCGTACGGCCCGCGCAGGAACGGCGGCAGGCCAGGGTACGTGCCCAGGAAGTCAAGCCCGGCGGTGTCGGCCGCGGTGTAGAGCGGCTTGACCTCGATCCCCTCCGGGGTGTCCCAGGTCAGCGCGTCCACGTCCTTGCCGGTGGCGGACTCGACCGCCGCGCGCCACTCGGCCAGCCCTGGCGCGGCGTCGACGCCGCCGGCCGCGCCGAGGCCGAGCGACACGCCGGAGAAGTCAGGGATCACGCTGTTCGAGCTCACGCCGCTCATCAGGCCACTCCCGCCTCGGCGAGGGAAACGTGCAGGTAGGGACGGCTCGCGCCGCGGGTCGTCTGGCCGGCCGCCGCCCGCGCGACCGCGGGCATCAGGCCACCCCGGCTGCGGCCTGGGCGGAGCGCAGCACCTCCACCGCGTTGCCGCCGGTGAACACGTACCCGTCGACGCCGGCGGCGGCATCCGATCCGGCCCGGTCGCCCGGCTTGCCGGCGAGCCACACCTGGGCGGCGCCGGCGGCCCTGAGCGCGGCGGCGACCGGCGCGGCGCTGGCCGCGTACACCTTGTCCGACGAGCACAGGCAGGCCACCCTGGCGCCGGAGGCGGTGAACGCGGCGGCGATCGCCGCCGGGTCGTCGCCGGGCCCGGCGTCCGGGGTCTCGAACCCGCCCGCCTGGAACAGGTTGGCGGCGAACGTCGCCCGCGGGGTGTAGGTCGCCAGGCTCCCGATCGTCGCGAGGAACACCCGCGGGCGCGCGCCGGTGGACTGCTGGTGGGCGTCCGCCCGGGCGCGCAGCTCCTCGTAGTCCTCGTCGTAGTGGTGCACCGGCAGCCCGCCGGCGGGCACGGCCGCGGTGGGCGCCGGCTGGCGGGCCGGCAGGGTCTCGGCGACGTTCGGGAACTCGCTGACGCCGGTGAGCGGCGCCCGCCGGTGGGCCAGGTCGTCGCGGCGGCGCTGCCAGGTCGCGGCCAGCCGGGCGGCGAAGCTGCCGTCGGCGAGCGCCGCGGTCATCCCGCCGCCCCGCTCGATCTCGGTGAACACCGCCCACGCCGCCTGGGCGAGCTCGGCGGTCAGCGCCTCGACGAACCAGGAGCCGCCGGCCGGGTCGACCACCTGGTTCAGGTGCGACTCGTCGAGCAGCAGGTTCTGGATGTTGCGGGCGAGCCGGCGGGCCGTCTCGTCCGACTGGCCGAGGCGGGCGTCGAACGGCAGCACCGTGACCGCGTCGGCGCCGCCGACCGCGGCGGCGAAGGCGGCGACCGTGGTGCGCAGCAGGTTCACGTACGGGTCGCGGCGGGTCAGCATCACCGGCGAGGTGACCACGTGCTGGCGCTGCGCCCGGTCGGCCGGCCCGGCGCCGCAGACCTCGGCGACCCGCGCCCACAGCAGCCGGGCGGCCCGCAGCTTGGCGATCGCCGCGAACTGGTCGGCGTTCGCGGCGAGGCGGAACTCCAGCTGTCCGAGCGCCTGGGGAAGGCCCATCCCCGCGGAGGTGAGGGCGCGCAGGTAGGCGACCCCGGTGGCGAGCGCGGCCCCGAGCTCCTGGGCGTCGCTGCCGCCCGCGTTGTGATACGGGGTGGCGTCGACGACGAGAGCCCGCACCCCCGGGTAGCCCTCGGCGGCCCGGGTGGCCAGCGCCGCCGCGGCCGCCAGGCCCGCCTCGACCTCGGCAGCGCCGGTGGCCCCGGTACGGGCCGCGAAGCCGAGCGGGTCGGCGCCCAGCGAGCCGGCCAGCGCCGACCGGGCGACCCCGCGCTGCTCGGCCAGCGCGAACAGCGCGTCCGCCGCGGCCGTGGCCGCGGCCGCGTCCCCGCCGGCCGCATCCAGCACGATCGGGGCCAGATCCAGGTAGACGTCGCGCAGCACGTCCGCGAGCCCGTCGACGGGCAGCCCCGGCCCGTCCGGCGACCCCGCCGGACGCAGCCGCAGCCACAGCGAGGTCGCGCCGCCCTCGAGGTCGGTGATGACCGACTCGGCCGCCGTCTTCGGGTCGGGCCCCTCGTGCAGGGCCCGCACGTCCCACCCGTCGACGTTCGCTCCCTCGGCGCGCCGGCCGCGCACGAACGGCGCGTGCCCGGGCATCCCGGCCGACGTCGGCCCGGTGCCGGCCAGCGGGCCGGCGTCGGCCGCGGTGTAGAGCGGCCGGATCGCGAAACCGTCGTAGGTGCTGGTCGACAGCAGCGCCTCGACCTCGGCCGGGGCGGTCTGCTCGCCGGCCACCCCGGTGGAGCGCAGGACCTTGAGCACCAGCTTCTGCCAGGCCTCGCGCGTCGCCTCCGGGAACAGGGAGGCCAGTGCCAGCTCGTCCGGCGGGTCGCCCACCGGGGCCGAAGGAGCGGTCATGACCGGATCGTAAGTGCACCGACGACGACGAGCCGCCGATGACAACCCAGATCACAACCGCTTGCCAGGGCCGGGCCACGCTCCCCGCGACCACGGCCCGCGAGCGCCTCGCGCCCGGCGGTGCCACGGCCCGCTCGGTCACGTGAGCGGGCCGGGCGACGGCCTTCGCGAAGCGGGCCACGAGGCGGCCCGCGAGGTGCTGAAGTTGAAGAGGCGATGCCGGCGGCGTCGGGGCGGAGGCGGTTTCGATTTCGGACGAGAGATGCGCGCCTTCGGGCGCAGGGCGGTT